>DASWSY010000676.1:0-13436 GCA_036402415.1 Rhizobacter sp.
CATCAGCCGCGCAAGCGGGGTGACGACCACGCTCGCATCCTGCGACGCGACGGGAATGAAGGAAGCGTCTTCCAGGGCGGCGTCGACCCAGGCCGTGAAGTCGGCAAGGCCCATCGGCGTGCGTGCGACCTGGGCCTGCCACGGTGCTTCGTCCTCGATGTGCAGGGTGCGCAACACCTGCGCGCCGGCGTCGTCGTCGATCAGGGGCGTCAACGCATGGCTCGCGACCAACGCTGCGCGCAGCAACACCAGCCAGTCCGCCAGGGGCTGGCGTCCCGCCTGGGTGAAGGTCTGCAGCACCCGGCTGGCCTCGCTCAGCAGGCCGGCCGCCGCGCCATTCAGACGATCGGGTGGGAGGGTGCCGAGCTGCGTCCACCCCTCGCGCCGGCACGCCGCCTCGATCTGCGCCACAGCCGTCTGCGGCCAGCCCGCCGACTTGAGCCAATCGAGCCAGAGGTCGGTGCCGGCCCGTGGGGACGCGGCGCGCAGCAAGGCCATCACCTGCGCTGCAGCACGGGTTGTCGACAGCGTCCAGCCGGTCTCGTCCTGCAGGGCAATCCCCTGGCGCTCCAGCAGTGCGCGCACGCGGCGCATCAACAGGCGGTCCTGCGCGACCAGCGCGACGGGCACCTGACCGGTGCGCAGGTGCACCACCACCTGCGCAGCGGCACACACGGCTTCCTGCTCGAACCCATCGCACCGCGCCATCGAGAGATGCGGTGACAGCGCGGCGTCCACCTGCGCATCCGCGTCCAGCCACAGGCGAGGAAGCGCCTCGGGCACTCCGTCCATCACGGCACGCACCAGCGGGTCTTCGCCACCCGCCTGCACCACCACCCACGCCCCCGGACGGCAGGAGAAAAGCGCATCGGTCGCCGGTGCCGGCGCGGCAGCCGACCATTCCAGCGCGACCCGGGCCAGGCCGCGCTCGATGCCCCCTGCACCCGCCACGGGGGCCAGAAACTCCCGGCCGCGTTGCCAGTGGCTCGCCCGCGCGGCAGGCGTGATGGCCGCCGACGCCCTGAGCAAGGCATGGGCCGTGCGCACCACCGAGGACACCGCGTCCTCGAAGGCCAGCGGCTCGCGCGACACCCACGACTGGCCGCTCAGCAAGCGGGCGGCGTGCAGACGGTCGATCGAGGTCTCGAAGCTCACCTGCCCTTCACCGCCGCGCGGCGCCGGCCCGAGAGACGCCGCCAGGGTTTGCGTGGTCTCGACACGCGGCTGCCAGCCGCCGCGCAAGGCGAAGGCTCTGCGCGCAGGCGACAGCAGCTGGGCAAAGGGCACGAGCACCACCACTTCCCGCAGGTCGAGGCCTCCCGCCGTTGCCCAGGCGCTCACGCGCGCCGCGATATCGGCCCAGCCGACACCGGTTTCAAGGGCTTGTCGAGCTATCGTTGCCATAAAAGGGTCGAGACCTCGGCAGAGGGAGGCAGAAGGGGCTTTGTGTCAGAATCATTCCGCCTTGCCGCTCACAGCGAGCGGCACCAGCCGAGGACAGGACAATGAGCAGTGAACTGATCAAACACACCACCGATGCATCGTTCGAGAGCGACGTGCTCAAGTCGAGCAAGCCGGTGTTGGTCGACTACTGGGCTGAATGGTGCGGCCCTTGCAAGATGATCGCGCCCATTCTCGATGAAGTCTCCAAGGATTACGACGGCCGCCTGCAGATCGCGAAGATGAACGTCGACGAGAACCGCGACGTGCCTGCGAAGTTCGGCATCCGCGGCATCCCCACGCTGATGCTGTTCAAGGGCGGCCAGCTCGCCGCGACCAAGGTGGGCGCCTTGTCGAAAGCCCAGTTGACGGCGTTCCTCGACGGTCATCTATAATTCCTGCCATCGCGTTGACGCGGCCTGCGACTTCTGAGTCGCACCGCGCCACCGCCTGAAGACTCAAGCCACCACGCCCGCGTTCGGCGCGTCCGGTTCGGCCCCAAACTCCAGATTCCCGCAGCGTTCGATCCCGTAACGCTCTTGTCCAGCGGTTCCATTGCGGCAGCCCCGCAATGCAACAGGCGCGACGCCCGCCTGCAGCCCATCGGCGTTCTCACCCAGGGTCATCGCCCATGCACCTCTCCGAACTGAAAGCCCTCCACGTCTCCGCCCTCATCAAGATGGGCGAGGAACTGGAAATCGAGAACGTCTCGCGCCTGCGCAAGCAGGAGCTGATGTTCGCGATCATGAAAAAGCGCGCCAAGGCCGGCGAGCAAGTCTTCGGCGACGGCGTGCTCGAAGTGCTGCCCGACGGCTTCGGCTTCCTGCGGGCACCCGACACGAGCTACATGGCGTCGACCGACGACATCTACCTCTCGCCCAGCCAGATCCGCCGCTTCAACCTGCACACCGGCGACATGATCGAAGGCGAAGTGCGCGTGCCCAAGGACGGCGAGCGTTACTTTGCCCTGGTGAAGGTCGATCGCGTGAACGGCGTGACGCCCGAGGAGAGCAAGCACAAGATCATGTTCGAGAACCTGACGCCGCTCTTCCCGAAAGAGGCGTTCAAGCTCGAGCGTGAGATCAAGGGCGACGAGAACATCACGAGCCGCATCATCGACCTCATCGCCCCGCTCGGCAAAGGCCAGCGCGCGCTGCTGGTCGCGCCGCCCAAGAGCGGCAAGACGGTGATGATGCAGCACCTGGCGCATGCGATCGTCGCCAACCACCCCGACGTCTACCTCATCGTGCTGCTGGTCGACGAGCGCCCCGAAGAAGTGACCGAAATGCAGCGCACCGTGCGTGGCGAGGTCATCAGCTCCACCTTCGACGAACCCGCCGCCCGCCACGTGCAGGTGGCCGAGATGGTGATCGAGCGCGCCAAGCGCCTGGTCGAGATGAAGAAGGACGTGGTCATTCTTCTGGACTCGATCACCCGCCTCGCCCGCGCCTACAACAACGTGCTGCCTTCGTCGGGCAAGGTGCTGACCGGCGGTGTCGACGCCAACGCCCTGCAGCGCCCGAAGCGCTTCTTCGGCGCCGCGCGCAACATCGAGGAAGGCGGCTCGCTCACCATCATCGGTACCGCGCTGGTCGACACCGGCAGCCGCATGGACGAAGTCATCTACGAAGAGTTCAAGGGCACCGGCAACTGCGAAATCCACCTGGATCGCCGCATGGCCGAAAAGCGGGTCTACCCGTCGATCCTTTTGAACAAGAGCGGCACGCGGCGCGAGGAGCTGCTGCTCAAGCCCGAAATCCTTCAGAAGACCTGGATCCTGCGCAAGTTGCTCTACCCGATGGACGAGATCGAGGCGATGGAATTCATTCTCGACAAGATGAAATCCACGAAGAACAACCTCGATTTCTTCGACATGATGCGACGCGGCGGCTGAGCTGCGTGGCATAATCGCGGGTTTTCCGCGCATCCGGAAAGTGCGCCGAGCGGTTCGGCGTGGCTCCCGACCCTTACGCGAAGAGGCTCCCATGAAAGAAGGCATTCACCCGAACTACCGCGACGTCTGCTTCGTCGACCTGTCCAACGGTTTCAAGTTCGTGACGCGCTCGTGCGCGCAGACCAAGGAAACCATCAAGCTCGACGACGGCCGTGAAGTGCCGCTGTTCAAGCTCGAGACGACCAGCGAATCGCACCCCTTCTACACCGGTACGCAAAAGAGCGTCGACTCCCTCGGCGGCCGCGTCGAGAAGTTCCGCAACAAGTTTGCGCACCTCAAGAAGTAAGCGCGCGAGACCGCAAGACGAAAAGGCAGCCCAGGCTGCCTTTTTTGTTGCCCTCTCCGGGCTGCCCGTGAACTTGCTGCATCATCGCCGTCTGCCTGCCGACGCGCCACCTTGAACACACCCAAGCCTGCCCTCGTCACCGAACGCGCCGCCAGCCGCCTGCCCCGGGTGGCGCTCATCCTGCTGTGCGCCGCCTACCTGCTGCCAGGCGTCTTCGGCCGCGACCCCTGGAAGAGCGCCGACATCTCCGCGTTCGGCTACATGGTCAACATCGCGCAGGGGCACACCGGGTGGCTCTCGCCCACGGTCGGTGGACTGCCGGCCGATGCCGCCTTGCTGCCCTACTGGCTGGGAGCCCTGTTCATCAAGCTGTCGGGCGGGATCGTGGCGCCGGAACTTGCGGCGCGCGTGCCCTTCGCCATCCTGCTGGGGCTCGCGTTCCTCTGGACCTGGTACAGCACCTATCACCTCGCCCGCACCGATGCGGCGCAGCCGGTGCCATTCGCCTTCGGTGGCGAAGCGAGCCCGGTCGACTACGCCCGTGCGATCGCCGACGGCGCCCTGCTCGCCCTGATCGCCAGCCTCGGCCTGCTGCAGTTGGGGCACGAGACCACGCCCGAGCTGGCACAGCTCGCAAGCGTCGCCCTCTTCCTCTACGCCCTCTCCGCCTGCCCGTTCAGGCCCCGGCTGAGCCGAGCGGCGGCACTCGTGTCCTTGCCGGCGCTTGCGGGCAGCGGTGCCCCGGGGATCGCGATGATGCTCGCGGCGGCCGGTGCGCTGGCCTGCTGGTATTCGAGCTACGCGCCGGCCCGCCGATTCACGGCCTGGGTCGTGGCCTCTGCGGTGCTGGCCGCCGTCGTGGCGATCTCGCTGCGAGCCTGGGCCTGGCGTCTGCACGGCTACGCCGATGCCGGACAGTTCTTCAGTCTGGTGCGCCTGCTGGCCTGGTTCACCTGGCCGGCGTGGCCGCTGGCCCTGTGGACGCTGTGGCGCTGGCGCGCCCACCTGCTGCACCGGCATATCGCCGTACCGCTGGGCTGCGCGCTGGTGAGCCTGGTGGCCTGCATCGCCATGGGAGGCTCCGACCGGGCCCTGATGCTCATGCTGCCGGCGCTCGCCGTGCTGGCCGCGTTCGCACTGCCCACGCTGCACCGCGGCACCTCGGCGGCGATCGACTGGTTTTCGGTGTTCTTCTTCACCGCCTGGGTGATCGCCATCTGGGTGATCTATGCCTCGGTCTACACCGGCTTCCCGGCCAAGCCCGCGGCCAACGTGATGAAGCTCGCACCGGGTTTCGTGCCCAGTTTCTCCGGCTTCGCACTCGCCGTCGCGGTGCTGGGCACGCTCGCATGGCTGTGGCTCGTGCAGTGGCGAACGGGCCGCAATCGGCACCCGCTCTGGAAGAGCATGGTGCTACCGGCAAGCGGCGTGGCGGTGTGCTGGATGCTCGTGATGTCGCTCGGCCTGCCGCTCTTCGACTACGCACGCAGCTATCGCCCCCTGATCCAGCGCATCACCCAGCACGTGCCGCGTGATGCCTGCATCGCCGCACCCGGGATGTCGCGCGCACAGATCGTGGCACTCGAGTACTTCGGCGACTACCGCGTCGAGGGCAAGGCACTGCCCGGGAGCACCCGCTGCGAGTTCCTGCTGCTGACCGAAACGGTGTCTCGCCGCGCCCCGGCACCGGAGGGCTGGCTGCTCGTGGCGCGCGAACGCCGTCCGGTGGACAAGGACGAGGTGGTCGCCGTGTACCGACGCAGCAGCGGCACGAGGCCCGCTCGCTAGCGCGGCACCTTCTCGTCAACGGCCTGTGCGGGCTGCTTGGCGCTTCCGAGCGCCGCCGGTGCTTCAGCCACCCGCACCCGCGCGGCGGGAAAGATTAAGGTGAAGCTCGAGCCCTTGCCCAATTCGCTCTGCACGTCGAGCTCGCCGCCATGCCGCTGCACCACGTGCATGACGATCGACAGGCCCAGCCCCGTGCCGCCCGTCTCGCGCGAGCGGCTGCCGTCCACGCGGTAGAAGCGCTCTGTCAACCGCGGCAGGTGCTCGCGCGACACACCGATGCCCGTGTCGCTCACCGTGATCTCGCCCGAGCCGTCGTCGCGCCGTTTCCATGTCACCGAGATGCGCCCACCTTCGGGCGTGTAGCGCACGGCGTTGGTCACCAGGTTGCCGACCGCGCTCATGAGTTCGCTTTCCAGCCCGGCGATCTGCGCGTCGACCTCTTCGGAGACGGTGAACTGGTGGCGCCCCATCGACAGCGACGCCCCGTCCGCATGCGCCTGCCCGATCAGCTTGCTCACCGACACCCAGCGGTCGATCGGCGGGCGCGGCCCGCCTTCCAGTTGCGCAAGCGTCAGCAGGTCGCTCACCAGCGTCTGCATGCGCTGGGTCTGCTGCGACATGAGCGTGAGCACACGACGCCGCTCGACCTCGGTCAGGGGCAGGTTGCCCATGGTCTCGATGAAGCCGGCGAGCACCGTGAGGGGCGTGCGGATCTCGTGCGACACGTTGGCCACGAAGTCGCGCCGCATCGCCTCGGAGCGCTCGCGCTCGGTGACGTCTTGCGAGAGCACGAGCTTCAGGCCTTCTCCATAGCTGCGCACCAGCACCGACAGGGTCCCGCGTCCGCGCGGGTCGGGGATCAGCATCGTCTCGCCGAACTGCCCGGCCTGCAGGTGCGCCACGAAGACCGGCGCGCGCACGAGGTTGGTCACGCGCTGGCGCTTGTCGCGCTCGGGGTCGAGGCCGAAGTGGTTGGCGGCCATCGCGTTGCACCACGTGATCTGGTCGGCCTCGTCGAGCAGCAGCACGCCATTGGGTGAGGCCTCCATCGCCGAGATGAACTGCGCGAGCCGCACCTGCTCGGTCTGCATGCTCTTCTCGCGCAGGCGGATCGAGCGTTCGACGCGGTAGCCAATCTCGCCCCAGAAGCCGGTGTCGCGCGGGGCCTGGCCTTCCTGGCTGCCGCTGAGCCAGCGCGACAGCCGATAGCCGCGCAGGGTGTCGGCCAGCACCACGAGGCAGGCGCCGATGCCGCTCCCGAGCACCGCGCCCATCACGGGCGCATGAGCCGCCTGCCCGGCGAGATAACCGACGAAGCCCCCCAGCGCGACGGCGACGGCCGTGACCAGCAACCTCGTCAGCAACCAATCCACGGCGGACTCAGGCAGACAGCGTCTGCACCTGTTGGGTCAGCCGGTAGCCGGCACCGCGCACGGTCTCGATCATGTGCGCGCACTGCACCGGCGTGAGGGCTTCGCGCAGGCGCTTGACGTGCACGTCGACCGTACGCTCTTCGATGAAGACGTGGTCGCCCCACACCCTGTCGAGGAGCTGCGAGCGGCTGTGCACACGCTCGGGATGGGTCATGAAGAAGTGCAGCAGGCGGAATTCGGTCGGGCCGAGGCGCACTTCCTGGCCGTCGCGCGACACGCGCCGCGTCGCCGGGTCGAGCTTCAGGGAACCGATCTCCACCGCAGAGTCGAGAGCCTCGGGCGCCTTGCGCCGGAGCACCGCGCGGATGCGCGCCATCAGCTCGTGCGTCGAGAACGGCTTGGTGAGGTAATCGTCGGCCCCGGCGTCCAGCCCCGAGATCTTGTCGGCCTCTTCGGCGCGCGCCGTGAGCATGATGATGGGCAGGTCGCGCGTGCGCGGCTGGGAGCGCCAGCGCTTGGCAAGCTGCAGGCCGGACTGGCCGGGCAGCATCCAGTCGAGTACCACAAGATCGGGCAGCACCCGGTCGACCTGCTGCTGCGCTTCATCGGCCGTCGAGGCGATCACGACCTCGTAGCCCGCGTGCCGCAGGTTGATCGACATGAGTTCGGCGATCGCCGATTCGTCCTCAACTACCAGAACCTGGCTCATGCTGTTGCTCCGATCACTTGACCATCGACTCCACGGTTTCGACCGGGTTGTGCCGCACGTCGGTGCCCTTGACGATGTAGATGATGACCTCGGCCAGGTTCTTGGCGTGATCCCCCACGCGTTCGATGGCCTTGGCCACGAAGACGAGGTCGATGCTGGCCGAGATGGTGCGCGGGTCTTCCATCATGTAGGTGATGAGCTTGCGCATCAGGCCGTCGAATTCCTGGTCGATCTGGTCGTCCTGCTTGAGCACCTCGACCGCCTTGGCGGTGTCGAGCCGTGCGAAGGCATCCAGCGCCTTGCGCAACTGGGCAATGGCGAGTTCAGCCTCGTAGGCGAGATCGTTCACCGGCAGGCGCAGGCGGCTCGACACCCCGGTGTTGATGAGCCGCTGCACCGTGCGCGCCACACGCGCTGCCTCGTCGCCGACGCGCTCGAGGTTGGCGATCGTCTTCGAGATCGCGATCAGGAGGCGCAGGTCACGCGCCGTGGGCTGGCGGCGCGCAATGATGGTCGACAGATCGCGGTCGATCTCGACTTCCATCGTGTTCACGCGCTCTTCGTTGCGCAGCACGTCGGTGGCGACGTCGCCGCTGAAGTTGGTCAGCGCATAGACGGCCTGCGCCACCTGCGACTCGACCAGCCCGCCCATTTCGAGCACGCGGTTCGAGATGCCACTGAGTTCGCTGTCGAACTGGGTCGAGAGGTGTTTTTCGCTCATCGCTGCGTCCTCGCCTTGTGGATCATCAGCCGAAACGGCCGGTGATGTAGTCCTCGGTGTCTTTCTTCTTCGGCTTCATGAAGAGCTCGGAGGTGGGACCGAACTCGATCAGGTCGCCCAGGTACATGTACGCCGTGTAGTCGGAGCAGCGGGCCGCCTGCTGCATGTTGTGGGTCACGATCACGACGGTGTAGTCGCTCTTCAGTTCGTGGATCAGCTCTTCGATCTTGCCGGTGGAGATCGGGTCGAGCGCCGAGCACGGCTCGTCGAGCAGCAGCACCTCGGGCTTGATGGCGATGCCGCGCGCGATGCACAGGCGCTGCTGCTGGCCGCCCGAGAGGCCCGAGCCGCTCTGGTCGAGCTTGTCGCGCACCTCGTTCCACAACGCTGCCTTCTTGAGCGCCCATTCCACGCGCTCGTCCATCTCGACGCGCGGCAGGTTCTCGAACAGGCGCACGCCGAAGGCGATGTTGTCGTAGATCGACATCGGGAACGGCGTGGGCTTCTGGAACACCATGCCGATCTTGGCGCGGATCAGCGAGACGTCGTGCTTGGAGGTGAGGATGTTCTCGCCATCGATCGTGATCTCGCCCTCGGCGCGTTGCTCGGGGTAGAGCTCGTACATGCGGTTGAAGGTGCGCAGCAGCGTCGACTTGCCGCAACCCGACGGGCCGATGAAGGCGGTGACCTTCTTCTCGGGGATGTCGAGGTTGATGTGCTTGAGCGCGTGGAACGAGCCGTAGTAGAAGTTGAGGTCGCGCACGGAAAGCTTCGGCTTTTCGGTCACGAGGCCTTCGACTTTGATGTCCATGTGATCCCGCTTTCGGATTCAGTGTTTGTTGCGCAGGAAGACCCGCGCCACGATGTTGAGCGCCAGCACGCCGAGCGTGATGAGGAACACGCCCGCCCAGGCCAGCTTCTGCCAGTTCTCGTAGGGGCTCATCGCGAACTTGAAGATGGTCACGGGCAGGTTGGCCATCGGGGCGCCGAGGTTGGTCGACCAGAACTGGTTCGACAGCGCGGTGAAGAGCAAGGGGGCCGTCTCGCCCGCGATGCGCGCGAAGGCCAGCAGCACACCGGTGATCACGCCGGCGCGGGCCGCCTTGAGCGTGACGCTCAGGATGACCTTCCACTTCGGCGTGCCCAGCGCGTAGGCCGCTTCGCGCAGCGCGTTCGGGATCAGCGCCAGCATGTTCTCGGTCGTGCGGATGACGACCGGGATCACGATCAGGGCGAGGGCCAGGATGCCGGCGTAGCCCGAGTAGGTCTTCATGCGCGACACCACAACCGCGTAGATGAAGAGGCCGATCACGATAGAGGGCGCGGAGAGCAGGATGTCGTTGATGAAGCGCGTGGCACTGCCGAGCCAGGTCTTCTGACCGTACTCGGCGAGGTACACCCCCGCCATCACGCCGATCGGCGTGCCCACGAAGGTGGCCAACGCCACCATCATCAGAGAGCCCATGAGCGCGTTCGCAAGGCCGCCGGTTTCGGCGAGCGGCGCCGGCGTCATCTCGGTGAAGACCGACCACGCGAGGCCACCAAAGCCGAGGCGCACCGTCTCGACCAGGATCCAGATCAGCCAGAAGAGGCCGAAGGCCATGGCCGCCAGCGAGAGCGTGAGCGCCACCGCGTTGATGCGCTTGCGCCCGCGGTGCTTGGCCAGGCGAGCGCTGGAAATGGGAGTGCTCATGTGCGTGTTCCTTCGCCCTTCTTCAGCTGTGCGAGCAGCAGCTTGGACAGCGCCAGCACCACGAAGGTGATGAAGAAGAGCACCAGCGCCAGGTACAGCAGCGACGCCTGGTGCAGGCCCTCGCCGGCTTCGGCGAACTCGTTGGCCAGCACGGAGGCAATGCTGTTGGCCGCCTCGAAGAGCGAAGGACCCGCGAGCTGGTTGGCGTTGCCGATCACGAAGGTGACGGCCATGGTTTCGCCGAGCGCACGACCGAGGCCGAGCATGATGCCCCCGATGACGCCGGTCTTGGTGTACGGCAGCACCACCTTGAAGACCACTTCCCAGGTGGTGGCGCCGAGCCCGTAGGCCGACTCCTTCAACATCGCCGGCGTGACCTCGAAGACGTCACGCATCACCGAGGCGATGAAGGGAATGATCATGATGGCGAGGATGATCCCCGCCGACAGGATGCCGATGCCCACCGGCGCACCCGAGACCAGGTCCTTCAGGAACGGCGTGTTGCCGAAGAGCGACTGCAGCGGTTGCTGCACGTAGGTCGACAGCACCGGGCTGAACACCAGAAGGCCCCACATGCCGTAGACGATCGACGGCACGGCGGCCAGCAATTCGATGGCGGTGCCGAGCGGGCGGCGCAGCCAGCCCGGCGAAAGCTCGGTGAGGAAGAGCGCGATGCCGAAGCTCACCGGGACCGCGATGATCAACGCGATCAGCGAAGTCATCAGCGTGCCGTAGATCATCACCAGGCCGCCGTACTTGTCCTGCACCGGATCCCAGTCGCTGCTGAAGAGGAAGCCGAGGCCATACTCCTTGATCGCCGGCATGGCGCCGATCAGCAGCGACAAGATGATGCCGGCCAGCAGCAGCAGGGTCAGGATGGCGGCGCCATGCGCCAGCACCGAGAACACGGTGTCGGCCCAGGGCATGATCCGCCGGCGGGCCGGCGGTCGCCCCATGGGGTCGGAGCGGTCCATCTTGTCCGGGTCGTAATGAGATGCGGGGAGTGTAGCGGCCACGGTCCCTCCGTCATGAAAGCGGCGCGCCCTCCCGGGCCGCGCCGCTGCTTCGTGCTTGCTTCGGGTCGGTCAGAGACCGGCGACCTGCTTGCCGCCAGCGTCCTTGATCTGCGCCCACTGCTTGCGCACGAGGTTCTTCACCGAATCCGGCAGGGCCACGTATTCCAACTCGGCAGCAGCCTTGTCGCCGTTGACGAAGGCCCACTCGAAGAACTTGATCGTGGCCGCCGCTTGGGCAGGCTTGTCCTGCTGCTTGTGCATCATGATGAAGGTGGCACCCGTGAGCGGCCAGGCGTCCTTGCCCGGTTGCTCGGTCAGCACCTGATAGAAGCTCTTGGCCCAGTCGGCACCGGCCGCCGCCGCCTTGAAGTTGAGGTCGTCAGGGGCAACGAAGTTGCCGTCCTTGTTCTTCAGCAGCGTGTACGTCATCTTGTTCTGCTTGACGTAGGCGTACTCGACATAGCCGATGGAGTTCGGCAGGCGGCCGACGAACGCCGCCACGCCTTCGTTGCCCTTGCCACCTGCGCCCGTGGGCCAGTTCACGGCCGTACCCTCGCCCACCTTGGACTGCCATTCGGCATTCACCTTGGACAGGTAGTTGGTGAAGATGAAGCTCGTGCCCGAACCGTCGGCCCGGCGCACCACCGAGATCGCGGCGTCCGGCAGGGGCACGCCCGGGTTGATGGCGGTCAGTGCCGGATCGTTCCACTTGGTGATCTTGCCCAGGTAGATGTCACCCAGCACCTGGCCGGTGAGCTTGATCTGGCCCGGCTTGATGCCGGCGATGTTGACGACGGGCACCACGCCGCCGATCACGGTCGGGAACTGGAGCAAGCCATCCTTCTGCAGCGCTTCGTCCTTGAGCGGCATGTCGGATGCGCCGAAATCGACCGTCTTGCTGCCGATCTGCTTGAGGCCGGCACCGGAACCGACCGATTGATAGTTGATGCGGACGCCGGTCGCCTTGTTGTAGGCGTCGGCCCACTTGGCATACAGCGGAGCGGGGAACGTGGCACCGGCGCCGGTCACATCTTGTGCGGAAGCCGCGGCGGCGAGCAGCGAGAGGCCGGCGGTGGCTGCGAGTCGAACGATCGAGTGGGTCATGGTTGCGCCTTTCCAGAGGGCTGACAGGGAACTGCAAGCACTGTAGAAGTCGCAGATGACAGCGATGTGACATCCGGCAAACGACCGAAATGTCGTCACAAATCGGTCGCCGAACTGTCAAAAAACCGTGTGTCAGCCCGTCTTGAGCACTGCGGCGAGGCGTTCGGCGCACTGACGGGCCTGGCTCGCCTCGCGGGCCTCGACCATCACCCGTACCAGGGGCTCGGTGCCCGACGGGCGGATCAGCAGCCGACCGTCGTTGCCCAATTCCCGCTGGACCTGGGCCTGCAGCTCCGCCAGTCCGGGGGTCGCCTTCCAGTCCTGGCCCGCCTTGAGGCGCACATTGATCAGCACCTGCGGGAACAGCGTGACCGGCGCCAGCAGCTCGGCAAGGGAACGGCCGCTGCGCATCACCGCCTGCAGCACCTGCAACGCGCTCACGATGCCGTCGCCGGTGGTGTGCTTGTCGAGCGCCAGCAGGTGGCCGGAACCTTCGCCGCCCAGCAGCCAGCCGCGGGCGGACAGTTCCTCCAGCACGTAGCGGTCGCCGACCTTGGCGCGGACGAATTCGATGTCCTGAGCCTTGAGCGCCACCTCGACCGCCATGTTGGTCATCAGCGTGCCGACGGCACCGGCCACCCGCTGTCCCTGGGCCAGGCGGTCGGTGACCATCACGTAGAGCAGCTCGTCGCCGTTGTAGAGGCGGCCGCCGGCGTCGACCAGTTGCAGGCGGTCCGCGTCGCCGTCGAGCGCGATGCCGTAGTCGGCGCCGTGCGCCTTCACGGCCGCCACCAGCGCATCGGGAGCGGTGGCACCGAAGCCGTCGTTGATGTTGGTGCCGTCGGGGCTGCAGCCGATGCAGACGATCTCGGCGCCCAACTCATGGAAGACCTCGGGCGCGATCTGGTAGGCCGCACCGTGGGCGGCATCGACCACGACCTTCAAGCCCTTGAGCGAGAGGTCGTTGCCGAAGGTGCTCTTGCAGAACTCGACGTAGCGGCCGCGGGCATCGTCGATCCGGCGGGCCTTGCCGAGCTGCGACGAATCGACCCAGCGCGGCGCCTCGTCCAGCATGGCTTCGACCGCCCGCTCCCACTCGTCGGGCAGCTTCTGGCCGTGCGCCGAGAAGAACTTGATACCGTTGTCGCCATACGGGTTGTGCGAGGCGCTGATCACCACGCCCAGGTCGAGCCGCAGCGCGCGGGTGAGGTAGGCCACGCCCGGCGTGGGCAACGGGCCGGTGAGCAGCACGTCGACCCCTGCCGAGGCGAAGCCCGCTTCCAGCGCCGACTCGATCATGTAGCCCGAGATGCGGGTGTCCTTGCCGATCAGCACCGTCGGCCGGCTGCCCT
>DASWSY010000677.1:0-1739 GCA_036402415.1 Rhizobacter sp.
GAAGGCGCCGTGCGTCACCACGAAGGACCAGAAGTTCTCGGTGTGGCCACGCCCGGTGAGGTAGCCGGCGACGCCGCCGATGATCACGCCGTTGAACACCATGAAGAACACGCTGCCGAGGCCGAGGAACAGACCGCCGGCAAAACACTGGAAGCCGATGCCGATGTTGTGCATCACGTAGTAGCCGAACATGGTCCAGTCGGTGTCGGCGTTGCGCGTGCGGCCGATCGATCGGGCGCTCTCGCTGTACATGGCGTCGAAGTCCTGCGCCTGCTGCACGTCGACCAGGTGCAGGATGAAGCCGGGGTCGGCGTAGCAGGCGAGCCCGGCCGCGATGGCCGGCGCGAAGAAGAGCAGCGCGGCGACCAGCAGATAACGCCCCTGCGCCCGCACCGCCTGCGGGAAGTCGACCAGCACGAGCTGGCGCAGCCGCGCCACGCCGTAGTCGTGGCGGCGGTAGATCAGCCGGTGGGCGCGCTGCGTGAGCGACTCCAGCCGTTGCGTGAGGTGGATCGGGTAGGCACGCGCCTGCGCCAGCGCGAGGTGCTCGCAGGCCCGGCGGTACAGCTCGGCCAGGCGTGCGCCGTCGAGCGGCCGGGGCTTGCCGGCGGCCTTGGCCTTCCGGTCGGTGCCCTTGTCGCGCGAGCGCTTCTCGGCGCGGTCGAGGGCGTCTTCCAGCTCCTGCCAGAGCGCGGCGTTCTGCGCTTCGAAGAGGCGCGGGGTCATGGCGTGCCTCCGGGCCGTCGGGCGTCGTGGCGGTTGCCCACCAGCCATTGCGCCACGCCCAGCAGCCGGCCGGTGGCGTCGCCGCGGCCCTGTGCGGGCATGACCGAGCGGGCGAGCTGGGCCAGCTCGTCCAGCCGTGCCGGCGTGAGCCGCTTCGCGCGCCCGGCCCACGCGACGATGGCGGCCTGCTCGCGCGGCGCGAGCGGCCGGGCTGGTGCGGTGGGCGGGGCCTCGGGCAGCTCGCCATGCAGGGCCACGTTGTCGGCGTAGACCACCAGCGTGCCGGCGGCCAGGTCGCCCAGGCGCTTGAAGTCGCGCCGCAGCAGCATGGTGAGCAGGCCGCTCGCGTAGAGGAAGGGAAAGAAATCGGCCGCCCGCAGCAGGTTGCGGGTGAGGGTGGCGGCGGGCGTGACCGGCAGGCCCGAGTCCATCACCACCTGCAGGCCGAACATGCGCTTGCCCGGCGTGGCGCCCGAGCCGGTGAGCTCGAAGAACACCGGGTAGAACCACTCCAGCAGGAAATAGCTCACCAGCAGCAGGCCCTGGCCCATGCCGCCCAGCGGGATGGCGGCGATCGAGACCACGAGGAAGAGCCCGAAGCGCACGCCCAGGTCGACCATGTAGGCGAGCGCCCGGGGCGCAGCGCCGGCCGGGCGCAGCGACAGTGCGATGCCCTCCGGCGTCTCGGCGGTGTACAGCGTGTCGAGTGACTCGACGGCCTGGTGTTCGGCAGACGCGTGCTGCACGTGCGGTGGCGCCTCCCTGCGCATGGCATTGGTTTGCGGGCGGATTCTAGGGGCCGCATTTCGCCGGCAGGCGCAGAATCGGTGCACCGATCGACTTCCTCTGTGCTGGAGCCTGCCCGTGAACGCCCCGCTTCCTTCCCATGTGCTGCCCCCGATGGAGCGCCGCCCGGTGCCGCCTGCGATGCACGAGGCCTTGAGAGCACGCTTCGGCGAGCGTTGTTCGGCGGCGCTCGCGGTGCGTGAGCAGCATGGCCGCGACGAGTCGCC
>DASWSY010000678.1:0-2009 GCA_036402415.1 Rhizobacter sp.
TACCACGGCGGCACGCACCTGCCCGACATCACGGTGGTGACGCCGGTCTACCTCGAGGCGGCCGACGCGAAGCCCTCGTTCTACGTCGCCTCGCGCGGTCACCACGCCGACATCGGCGGCACCACACCCGGCTCGATGCCGCCCTTCTCGGCCACCATCGAAGAAGAAGGCGTGCTGATCGACAACTTCAAGCTGGTGGCCGAAGGCCGGCTGCGCGAGAAGGAACTGCTGGAGTTGCTGGGCTCGGGCCGCTACCCCTCGCGCAACCCGCAGCAGAACCTGGCCGACCTGCGCGCTCAGATCGCCGCCAACGAGAAGGGCGTGCAGGAGCTGCGCGCGATGGTGGCGCAGTACGGCCGCGAGACGGTGTCCGCCTACATGGCCCACGTGCAGAACAACGCCGAGGAATCGGTACGCCGCGTCATCACTGCACTGAGGGACGGCGAGTTCACGCTGCCGCTCGACAACGGCGCGGTGATCCGCGTGAAGGTGAGCGTGAACGCCAAGGCGCGCAGCGCCAAGGTCGACTTCACCGGCACCAGCGCGCAGCTCGCCAACAACTTCAACGCGCCGCGTTCGATCACGATGGCGGCGGTGCTCTACGTCTTCCGCACGCTGGTCGACGACGAGATCCCGCTCAACGCCGGTTGCCTGAAGCCCATCGAGGTGGTCGTGCCCGAAGGCTGCATGCTCAACCCACGCCATCCGGCCGCCGTGGTGGCCGGCAACGTCGAGACCTCGATGTGCGTGACGAATGCGCTCTACGGCGCGCTCGGCGTGATGGCCGCGAGCCAATGCACGATGAATAACTTCACCTTCGGCAACGACACCTACCAGTACTACGAGACCATCTCCGGCGGCTCGGGCGCGGGCCCCGGCTTCGCGGGCACGAGCGTCGTGCAGACGCACATGACCAACTCGCGGCTCACCGACCCCGAGGTGCTGGAGTTCCGCTACCCGGTGCGGCTCGACAGCTACGAGATCCGCGCCAACTCGGGTGGGGCGGGGCAGTGGGTGGGTGGCAACGGCGGCGTGCGCCGCGTGCGCTTCCTCGAGCCGATGACGGCGTCCATCCTCAGCAACGGGCGCGAGCATCCGGCCTTCGGCATGGCGGGTGGCGCGCCCGGCTCGCTCGGGGCCAACCGCGTGGAGCGCGCCGATGGCCGCATCGAGGCCCTGCCGCACATCGGCCAGGCCGAGATGCAGCCGGGCGACGTGTTCGTGATCGAGACGCCGGGCGGCGGCGGCTACGGCGAGCCGCTCAAGGCCTGAAGGCTCAGGCCGGGATCTCGACCCCGGCCTGATGCGCCTGCTGGTCGGCGTGGTACGACGAGCGCACCAGCGCACCCACGGCGGCGTGCGTGAAGCCCATCTTGCGGGCCTCTTCCTCGTACATCTTGAAGGTGTCGGGGTGCACGTAGCGGCGCACCGGCAGGTGGTGGCCCGAGGGCGCGAGGTACTGGCCGATGGTGAGCATGTCGATGTCGTGCGCGCGCATGTCGCGCATCACCTGCAGGATCTCTTCGTCGGTCTCGCCCAAGCCGACCATGATGCCGCTCTTGGTCGGCACGTTCGGCGCGAATTCCTTGAAGCGCTTGAGCAGGTTGAGCGAGTAGGCGTAGTCGGAGCCTGGGCGCGCTTCCTTGTAGAGGCGCGGCGCGGTCTCGAGGTTGTGGTTCATCACGTCGGGCGGCGCGGCCTTCAGGATCTCCAGCGCACGGTCCATGCGGCCGCGGAAGTCGGGCGTGAGGATTTCGATGCGGGTCTTCGGCGACAGCTCGCGCACCCGCTGGATGCACTCGACGAAGTGGGCCGCACCCCCGTCGCGCAGGTCGTCGCGGTCGACGCTCGTGATCACCACGTAGTTCAGCTTGAGCGCAGCAATCGTCTTCGCGAGGTTGAGCGGCTCGTCCTGGTCGAGCGGGTCGGGACGGCCGTGACCCACGTCGCAGAAGGGGCAACGGCGGGTGCACTTGTCGCCCATGATCATGAAGGTCGCGGTGCCGCCG
>DASWSY010000679.1:0-4236 GCA_036402415.1 Rhizobacter sp.
TGGATCGGCTCAAACAGGCGCTCGCCTTCCCGATGTACGCGAGCGCCGCGTGGCTCGCCTGGGTGCTCGCGCGCCAGGCCGGCCCGGATGCGCTGGCCCTCGCGCTCGCCGGTGCGATCGGCCTGGCGCTCGCGGCCTGGCTCTACGGCAACACGCGCGACCTCGGCTCGCGGGGTCGCCATGCTTCAGCGGCCATCGCAGCCTTGCTGGTCGTGGGCGCCGTGGGCCTCGGCACGCTCGGCGTGACCGGCACTGCCAACGCGCCCCAGGCCACCACCGCCGCCGCCGCCCACGGTGACTGGGAGCCCTACACCCCCGAGCGCCTGGCCACGCTGCGGCAGGAAGGCAAGCCTGTCTTCGTGAACCTCACGGCCGACTGGTGCATCACCTGCCTCGTCAACGAACGTGTGGCGCTCTCCCCTGCGCCGGTCGACGCCGCCTTCCGCGAAGCCGGCGTCACGCGCCTGAAAGGCGACTGGACACGCGGCGACGAACGCATCACCCGCCTGCTCGCCGAACACGGCCGCAGCGGCGTGCCGCTCTACCTCTTCTTCCCCGCCGGGGCGGGCAGCGTGCCGCAGGTGCTGCCGCAGCTGCTGACCCCCGACCTCGTGCTGGCCGCCCTCAAGGCGCCAGCCCCCTGACCCTTCCCTTCCCGAACGGAGACCCACCATGAGCCATGCCACGCGCCGTTTCCTCGTCCGCTCCCTCGTCCTGGCTGCCACCGTCGCCTGGGCACCGCTGGCGGCCCACGCCGCGGCCGCGCTCGACCAGCCCGCCCCGGCCTTCACCGTGGCCGGCGCCGACGGCAAACCGGTGAGCCTTTCGGCCTACCGCGGCAAGACAGTGGTGCTCGAATGGACGAACCACGAGTGCCCGTTCGTGCGCAAGCACTACGACAGGAGCGGCAACATCCCGAAGCTGCAGAAGGAAGCCACCGCCAGCGGCGTGGTGTGGCTGCAGGTGATCTCGTCGTACCCCGGCTCGCAGGGGCACGTGAGCGGGCCCGAGGCGATCAAGCTCAACCAGCAGCGCGGCGCCGCGCCGAGCGCCGTGCTGCTCGACAGCGACGGCAAGCTCGGCAAGGCCTACGGCGCACAGACCACGCCGCACCTCTACGTGATCAATGCCGACGGCAGGCTCGTCTACAAGGGCGGCATCGACAGCATCCCCAGCAGCAGCGCCGACGACATCGCCCGGGCCGACAACTACGTGAAGCTCGCCCTGGCCGACGTGGCGGCCGGCCGCAAGGTGGCCCAGGCGAGTACGCGGCCGTATGGGTGCTCGGTCAAGTATTCCGATTGAGTCAGCCCGCGGGGTGCGTCGGGTCGACCCAGCGCACCTCTTCCGGCGGCTCCGCCGGCTCGATGTCGAGGTTCACGGCCACCGCCTCGCCGTCGCTGCGCACCAGCACGCATTCCAGCGTCTCGGTGCGGCTGGCGTTGATCTCCTGGTGCGGTACGAAGGGCGGCACGTAGATGAAGTCGCCCGGCCCCGCCTCGGCGGTGAACTCGAGCCGCTCGCCCCAGCGCATGCGGGCGCGGCCCTTCACCACGTAGATCACGCTCTCGAGCGGGCCGTGGTGGTGGGCGCCGGTCTTGGCGTTGGCGTGGATGTGCACCGTGCCGGCCCACAGCTTCTGCGCGCCCACGCGCGCGAAGTTGATCGCGGCCTTGCGGTCCATGCCGGGCGTCTGCGCGGTGTTGGGGTCGAGCGAGCCGGCCGGCACGACGCGCACGCCGTCGTGCTTCCAGGGAGGATCGGGGTGGTCGTTCATCGAGACTCCTTGACGACATGGCGGGCGGCCATGCCGATCGTGCATATCAGCTAGGACGCGGCACCGCTTGGCGACGGCCCGGCGCGCGCCCAGAATCGTCGCTCCTTCGGCCCTCTTTCGCATCGGCATGAGCCCCACTCCCCTGCGCGCAATCTCCTCCATGGCCACCCGCCAGGTGCTGGCCGAGCTGGCCGACCGCTGGCGCGAAGCGGGCGGCGCGCCGCTGCAGATCGAATCGGTGGGCGGTGTCGACGCGGCGCGGCGCGTGGAGGCCGGCGAGGCCTTCGACCTCGTCTTCCTCGCGAGCGACGCCCTCGCCAAGCTCGCCGCGGCCGGCCACGTGAACGCCGCCAGCACGCGCGCGATCGTCGACTCGTCGGTGGCGATGGCGGTGCGTGCGGGCGCGGCGCGGCCCGAGGTCGGCAGCGAAGACGCGCTGCGCGCCACGGTGCTCGCGGCGCGTGCCATCGGCTACTCCACCGGCCCGAGCGGCACCGCGCTCCTGAAGCTCTTCGAGCGCTGGGGCATCGCCGACACGGTGAAGCCCCGCCTCGTGCAGGCGCGTGCCGGCGTGCCGGTGGGCTCGCTGGTGGCAAGCGGCGAGGTCGAGCTCGGCTTCCAGCAACTGAGCGAGCTGATGAACCTCGAGGGCATCACGCTGCTCGGCGGCATGCCGCCCGGCCTGGCGATCACCACCACCTTCAGCGGCGCCGTCGCCACGCGCGCGAAACACCCCGACGCGCAGGCGGTGCTCGACTTCATGGCCGCCCCCGCCACGGCGGAACTCAAGCGCCGCCACGGCATGGACGTGCCGCAGGCCGGCTGACCCGCCTCAGGCTTTCGCGATCGGCACCAGCCGGTCCAGCAGCGCGAGCAAGGCCTCGGGATCGGCCGGTTTCACCAGGTGTTCGTCGAAGCCCGCCGACAGCGCCTTCGCGCGGTCGGTGGCCTGGCCGTAGCCCGTGAGCGCCACGTAGCGTCCGGTGGCGGTCATGGCGCCGGCACGCAGCCTTCGCACCACCTCGTAGCCGTCCATGTCGGGCAGGCCGATGTCGATCAGGCCGACCTGGGGCGGGCGCTCGGCCGACGCCTGCAGCGCACGGTGCGGGTCGTATTCGACACGCACCCGGTGCCCCGCGTCCTCCAGCAAGGCACGGAGCATGTCGGCGGCATCCGCGTTGTCGTCGACGACCAGCACGTCGAGCCCCGGGTGCCGGGGCGGCGCGGCAGTCGGCACCTCCGCACGCACCGGCGGTGCGCTCGAGACCAGCCGCGGCAGGCGGACGGTGAAGCAGCTTCCCGTGCCCGCCCCTTGGCTGAACACCGACACCGTGCCATGGTGCTGCTCCACCAGGCTCTTGACGAGCGCGAGTCCGAGGCCCAGGCCGCCCTGCGAGCGGTCAGGCGAGCGCTCGGCCTGCGAGAAGAGATCGAAGACGCGCGACTGCAGCTCCTTCGGGATGCCGATGCCGTCGTCCTTGACGCGCACGAGCACCCACTCGTCTTCCACCGAGAGCGTGACGCTGATGTGCCCACCCGCAGGCGTGAACTTGGCCGAGTTGTTGAGCAGGTTGCCGACCACCTGCACCAGCCGCTTGCCGTCACCGCAGACGACGGCCGCGTCTGGCGGCAGGTCCAGCGTCAGGTAGTGCCGGGACGACTCCATCAGTGGGCGCACCTGCTCGGCGGCAGTCGCGAGCACGGTCTTCATGTCCTGTGGCGATTCGTCGAGCGTGACCATGCCGCGGGTGACGCGCGACACGTCGAGCAGGTCGTCGACCAGGCCCGACATGTGCCTCACCTGGCGCGTGATGATGCTGCTCGTGCGCTGCAGCCGCTGCTCGTCGAGCGGACCCCTGCCGAGCAACTCGGCCGCAAGCCGGATCGGCGCGAGCGGGTTGCGCAGTTCGTGCGCGAGCATCGCGAGGAACTCGTCCTTGCGCCGGTTCGATTCCTGCAGCGCCACCTGCGCGCGGGCGTTCTCGGCGGCTGACCAGGTGCGCTCGGCCACGTCGATGGCGAGGTCGATCTCCGGCATGCTCCACGTGCGCGGCTGGTCGTGCTGCAGGCTCAGCACGATGCTGAGCCGGCCTGACTTGAGCAGCGGGATCGCGAGGTTGGAGCGCACGCCGATGCTGGCGTAGGCGTCGGCGTGCGCCCGGGTGCGCGGGTCGGCATGCACGTCTTCGATCACCATGGGCTCACCTCGCCTCAGCGCCGCGATGATGTCGGAGCCGAAATCGTCGAGCTGGCGTCGCTGCGCCGGTTCTTGTGCAGGCTCGCCCTGCGGCGTCCAGTGCCGCTGGATGAAGGTGCCGCCGACATCGTCGACCTCGACGTAGGTCACGCGGGTGATCGCCAGCAGCGCCCCCAGCATTTCGCTCGCCGCTGCGGTGATCTCGTCGGGCGAGGTCAGCGGGCGAAGGCGGTCCGAGAGCGCAAGCTGGAAGGCCTGCCGG
>DASWSY010000680.1:0-5997 GCA_036402415.1 Rhizobacter sp.
ATCACCACGATGGTGTTGCCTGCGTCGCGCAACTGGTGCAGCACCTTGAGGAGGAGGTCGATGTCGGCGAAGTGCAGGCCGGTGGTGGGTTCGTCGAGGATGTACAGCGTGCGGCCGGTGTCGCGCTTGCTGAGCTCGAGCGCGAGCTTGACGCGCTGCGCCTCGCCGCCCGACAGCGTGGTCGCCGACTGGCCGAGCTTGATGTAGCCGAGCCCGACGCGGGCGAGCGTGTCGAGCTTGTGGCGCACCGGCGGCAGCGTGGTCCTGGCCGGCACGCCGGAGCAGGTGGCCGCGAACCCGGCCAGCCACACGGGGCACTACCTCAGGCCGCTGCTGCGCTGACACGCGACGCGTGCACCGCAGCAATGCGGCATCAGGCTTGCATGCGCAGTTCTACCCATGGCAAGCGCAGGGCGCTTGCACTACATTGCCGCAGCCCCGCTCCACCCCCTCTCGCGCGAAGCGCAACGACGACACCGCCATGCCGCCTGCGCCAGAGCCCGCTGACGAATCCCACCGGCTGGCCAAGCTCCACGCGACAGGCATCCTCGACACCCCGCCCGAAGCCTGCTTCGACGCCCTGGTGCACTGCGCGGCCGAACTCTGCGGCACACCCATCGCGGCCATCAGCCTGCTCGATGCGCAGCGCGAATGGTTCAAGGCGGTGCACGGCTGGGACGACCTGCCGGTGCGCGAGATCCCGCGCGCCATTTCCTTCTGCCACCACACCCTGTCGGGCGCCGCCCTCTTCGAAGTGCACGACGCGGCGCACGACCTGCGGTTCGCGCACAACCCCTTCGTCACCGGCGTGCCGCACATCCGCGGTTATGCAGGCGCGCCGCTCGTCGTCGACGGCGAGGTGGTGGGCGCGCTGTGCGTGATCGATTCGCGGCCGCGCACGCTGAGCGACGCGCAGCGGGCGAGCCTCGTCCAGCTCGCCCGCGCGGCCAGCGCCCTGATCGCCACGCCGCGCAACGTGCCGCCGGCCGATGACGAACGCCTGCGCCTGCTCGATTTCGCCCGCGCATCCGGCGACTGGATGTGGGAGACCGACGCCTCGCTGCGCTACACCTGGGTGTCGTCGACCTTCGAAGCGGTGACCGGCCTGTCGCCGGCCGCGGTGCGCGGCCAGCTGCTCGAAGACACCCCGCTGCTCGACGGCCTTGGGCAGCCGCTGGGGGGCGACCGGCGGCTGCACGCGCTGCTGCAGCGCCGCCAGCCCATCACGCGCGTGATCACCGACAAGGCCACGCCGCGCGGCGTGCTGCAGGTGTCGCGCAGTGCGGTGCCGGTGTTCGATGCCCACGGCGAATTCACCGGCTACCGCGGCACCGCGCGCGACGTGTCGGCGCACATCGCGGTGGAGCGCCGCACGCATGCGCAGGGCGAGCTGCTGCGCAAGCTCTCGTCGCAGGTGCCGGGGGTGATCTTCCAGCTCTGGCTGCAGCGCGACGGCACACCCTTCTACACCTACGCGAGCGACGCCTCGCGCGACATGTTCGGCGCCGAGCCCCCGCGCCACGGCGATGGCGGCGACACAGACGTGGTGTGCCGCATGCTGCACCCCGACGACGCCCCCGAGTTCATGCCGAGCCTGCTGGCGGCCTCGCGGGCGCTGCGCACCTGGCAACGCGAGTTCCGCATCCTGCGCGACGGTGCGGTGCGCTGGATCGAGGTGCGTGCCGTGCCCGAGCGCCACCCCGACGGCGGCACGCTGTGGCATGGCTTCTGCGCCGACGTGACCGCACGCAAGGAGACCGAACTCGCCTTGCGCAGCAGCGAAGAACGCTGGGGCCTCGCCGCCGAGGCGGCCGGCATCGGCATCGCCGAGTTCGACCTCGCGAGCGGCCGCATGAACTTCGACGCCCGCGCCTGCGCCAACCACGGGCTCAGGTTCCCGCAGGGCGACTACCGCCTGCACGACTGGCTCGACGCCATCCACCCGAACGACCGCTACGCCGTGCAGGCCCGGATGGAGCATGCGCTGGCCACCGGCGGCATGCTGGAGGCGCGCTACCGCCAGCAGCGGCCCGACGGCAGCGAGGCGATGCTTGAAATCTTCGCCCGCTGCACCCTGGGCGAAACGCAGCGCCCGATCGGCATGGTGGGCACCTGCCGCGACGTGACCCAGCAGGCCGCCCACGAACAACTGCGCCACGACAAGGAAGCCGCCGAACGCGCCAGCCGCGCCAAGAGCGAGTTCCTCTCGCGGGTGAGCCACGAGCTGCGCACGCCGCTCAACGGCATCCTCGGTTTCGCCCAGCTGATGGCCATCGACCGCGTGCACCCGCTGGAGCCCGACCAGGCGCGCCGCCTCGACAGCGTGCTGCGCGCCGGCCGCCACCTGCTCGAGCTCATCAACGACATGCTCAACCTGGCCCGCATCGAGCAGGAAGACTTCTCGCTCGATCGCACCCCCGTGAACCTGGCCGCCACGCTGCAGACCTGCTTCACCCTCATCCAGCCTATGGCCGACAGCGCCGGCGTGCGCCTGGCCGCCCCGCCGCGCCGCGCGCACTGGGCGCTGGCCGACGCGCGCGCGGTGGAGCAGGTGCTGCTCAACCTCCTGTCCAACGCCATCAAGTACAACCGGCCCGCCGGCACGGTGAAGGTCGCGCTCTCGCGCGGCGACGAGCACATGTTCGTGGCCGTCAGCGACGAAGGCGACGGCCTCTCCGAGGCCCAGCAGGCGCGGCTGTTCCAGCCCTTCAACCGCCTGGGCGCCGAGCAGAAGCGCGTGGAAGGCACGGGCCTGGGCCTCGTGATCGCGCGCCAGCTCGCGGCCTCGATGGGCGGCGAGCTCAAGGTGGCGAGCAGCCCCGGCAAGGGCTCGACCTTCACGCTGAGCCTGCCGGCCGGCAGCGCACCGGGTGTCACGCGCCACCGCAGCGACCCGCGCGACCCCTTGCCGCCCGAGCCCCCTTCGGCACGCCGGCAGGTGCTCTACGTGGAAGACGAACCGCTCAACGTGCTGCTGATGCAGGAGGTGTTCAAGTCGCGCCCGCAATGGCTGCTGCACATCGCGACCGACGGCCAGGGTGGCCTGGCCAGCGCCCGCGCGCGGCACCACGACCTGCTGCTGATCGACATGAACCTGCCCGACATGAACGGGCTGGAGCTGATCCGTGCCCTGCGCGCCGACCCGCGCACCTCGGGCCTGCAGTGCATCGCGCTCTCGGCCGACGCGATGCAGGCCCAGATCGACGCGGCGCTCGCCGCCGGTTTCGACGGCTACTGGACCAAGCCGATCAACGTGGCGTCCATGCTCGAAGGACTGGGCCAGGCACTGGAGAAGTAGGGCGCCTCGGCGTCATTCCCGCGAAAGCGGGAATGACGGCGGCAGCGGCCAATAAAAAAGCCGGTGCACTGCACCGGCTTGTTCTCAGCTTCAGGCCGATTTACTTGAGGTGACCGTTGATCAGCTTGGTCATCTCGAACATCGACACCTGGCCCTTCTTGAAGATTTCCTTCAGCTTGGCGTCGGCGTTGATCATCGTGCGCTTGGCCGCGTCTTGCAGCTTGTTCGCCTTGATGTAGTCCCACACCTTCTTCGTGACCTCGGTGCGCGGCACGGGCTTGTCGCCGATGATGGCGGCCAGCGCGGCGCTCGGGGTCATGGCCTTCATGAAGGCGGCGTTGGGGGTGCGCTTCTTCGCCGGGGCCTTGGCCTTCTTGGCCGGAGCCGCCTTCTTGGCAGCGGCCTTCTTCGCCGGAGCGGCCTTCTTGGCCGGTGCCGCCTTCTTCGCCGGGGCGGCCTTCTTCGCTGCCGCCTTCTTGGCCGGAGCGGCCTTTTTCGCTGCGGGTTTCGCAGCCTTCTTCGCAGTTGCCATTTCGAATTTCTCCATCAAATGAGTTGTTGATGTGCCCGTGTTGGGTGAGTGCCGCATGAGCAACTCGGTTCTCCATGGACCACGTGCGGTGCGAATACTACTGCGTGTGTGCTGCATTGAGAAGCAGTTTTCATAGGTAAATCGCGCATTCGTGCCCCGTGCAGCGCGCTTTTGTCGCTGCGGCACGTCACCTCGAAGCACCCTCGGTGCACTCAGTACACGTCTCTGCGATAGCGGCCCGCATCGGCGAGCAGCGCAAGCGCATCGGAGCCGAGCACCTGCGCGAGCACCTCGTCGACGCCCTTCGCCATGCCTTCCAGGCTGCCGCAGACGTAGAGCGCGGCACCCGCATCCACCCACTCGCGCAGGCGCTGTGCCGCCTCGGCCAGCGCGTGCTGCACGTGGCGACGCTCGGGCTGGTCGCGCGAAAAGACGAGGTCGGCATGTCGCAGCACCCCGTGCGCGAGCCACGCGTCGATCTCGTCGCCGAGGTGGCGGTCGTGCGCCGACGATCGTTCGCCGTAGAGCAGCCACACCGGCGCGCCGGCGGGCTGCGCCGCACGCGCCTTCAGGTGCGCACGCAGTCCTGCCAGGCCGGTGCCGTTGCCGATGAGGATGAGCGGGCGCGCAGCGTTGTCGCCGATGCGGAAGTGGCGGTGCGCGCGCAGCCGCACCTGCACCGGCGCGTCGAGCGGCGCAGCGTGCGTGAGCCAGCCGGAGGCGATGCCGAGCGTGCCGTCGGCGTGGCGCTCCTGGCGCACCAGCAACTGCAGCGTGCCGTCGGCCGGCAGCGAGGCGATCGAGTACTCGCGCGGGCGGTCGGGGTCGGCGGGGGCCTGCACCTGCAGCAGGTCGCCGGCCTCCCACTGCGCGCCGGCCGGCGGCTGCAGCGCCACGAGGAAGCACGGTGCGCCGGCACTGCCGGGGTTGAGCCAGCGGCGCGCGACCAGACGACAGGGCTCGAACGCCGGCGCCTCCCAGGCGGCGAGGTCGCGGGTGCCGGCCACGCGGGCAAGCAGGTGCTGCCATTGCTGCAGGGTCGCGGCGTCGGCGTTGTCCAACTCCACGCGCTCGAAGAGCGGCCGCGCGCCGCAGCCGGCGAGCCACGCGTCGAGTGCGCGGCCGAAGCCGCAGAAGCGCGCATAGCTGCGGTCGCCGAGCGCGAGCACGCCGTAGCCGAGACGGGGCAGCGCGAGGGGCTGCGCCATCACGCGGCGCGCGAACGTGGCCGCGGTGTCGGGCGGGTCGCCCTCGCCATAGGTGCTGGCGATGACGAGCAGACGCTGGGCTTGCTGCAGTGCGTGGGCATCCAGCTCGCCCAGCGGCCGCAGCAGCACCGGCACGCCGGCGGTGTGCAGCGTGCGCGCGGTCTGCCACGCGATCTGCTCGGCGTAGCCGGTCTGGCTGGCGTGCACCACGAGGACGGGCGTGGCGTCAGCGGCCGCCGGCACGAGGGCCGCGGCCTCGCGCAGCGCACGCTGCCGCGACACGCGGCGCTGCTGGTAAAGGGCCAGGCAGAAGCCGGCGTAGGCCAGCAGCACCAGTGCCGCCCAGAGCAGGCGCATCGCCGGTGTCATGCCGCCATCGCTTCCAGCGCGGGCGAGAGGCGCTCGACGAAACCGCGCGACGTGCGCTGCACGAAGAGCGCCGCCAGCCCCCGCTCGCGCGCGCAGGCGAGGCCGTGCTCGATGCCGAGCACGGTGAGCGCGGTCGACCACGCATCGGCCAGCACGCACTCGGCGTGCAGCACGCTGACCGAGGCCAGGCCATGCGTGATCGGGCCGCCGGTGCGCGGGTCGAGGGTGTGCGAGCGGCTCACGCCCTCGTCGCTGAAGTGGCGCAGGTAGTCACCCGACGTGGCCACCGCCAGGCCGTGCAGCGCGACGCGCGTGCCGGGCAGGCCCTCGGCGCCAGGCGGGAGCTGGAGGTCCACCCACCAGGGTTGTCCGTCCGGCCGGACGCCGCTGCCGCGCAGTTCGCCGCCGACCTCCACGAGGTGGTCGCCGAAGCCGCGCGCGTGCAGCAGGCGGGCGATCTGGTCGACAGCGAAGCCCTTGGCAATGGCCGAGAGGTCGAGCGTGGCGCCACCCGGCTGGCGCAGACGGCCCGCCTGCAGGGTGAGCCGCTGCCAGCCGGCGCGCGCACGCGCGGCGTCGAGCGCTTCGGG
>DASWSY010000681.1:0-2940 GCA_036402415.1 Rhizobacter sp.
GGCAAGCACGCGGGCTTCGTGTGCCTGGGCTGCACGCTCCGGGGCCACGACGACGCGCGCGCCTTCCTGCAGGGCTACGTGCAGCCCGGCCACCCGGTGATGCGCGAGGTGAGCGCGGCCCTGCAGGCCGCCACCGGCTACGACCTCGCCGACGCGCCGCGCGGCATCGACGGCTGCTCGATCCCGACCTACGCCATCCCGCTGCGGCGCCTGGCGCTCGCGTTCGCGCGCGTGGGCACGGGCGTGGGCCTCTCGCCCGAGCATGCGCAGGCGGCGCGGCGCCTGCGTGCGGCCATCGCGCGCGAGCCCTTCATGCTGGCCGGCACCGGCCGTTTCGACACCCGCGTGACGCAGCAACTCGGCGAGCGCGTGTGCCTGAAGGTCGGCGCCGAGGGCGTGTACTGCGCCGCGTTGCCCGAGCTCGGGCTGGGCGTGGCGATCAAGATGGACGACGGCAACAACGCACGCGCCGCCGAAGTGGCGATGGCCTCGGCCATCGAGGCGCTGCTGCCGCTGGCGCCCGGCGACGCGAGCTTCATGCGCAGCCTGAGCGAGCCGTTGCTGTCGAACTGGGCCGGGACGCCGGTCGGCCAGCTCGAACCCACCGAGACGCTGCGGCGCTTGAGCGCCTGAGGCCTTGCAGGCACCACCGCCCGAGCGCCCGCCATGCCGCATCGAGCGCTTGGTTGCGCAGGGCGTGGGCGTGCTGCAGCGCGGCCTGGTTGAGCGTGCCCCGGTCGAGGCGTTCCACGAGTCGTTGCATGGCAATCTCCTGTAGTTGCAGCAACTCTAGGCAGAGGCCTGCGTTCGCGACACCACGCGGCACGGAAATGCGTCTTGCACCCCTTGCAACACCGGCGCGCCTACCATCCGCCGCATGGACGGCCTGACCTTCGACGACCTCAAGCTCTTTGCCCGCGTGGCCTCGCTCGGCACGCTTTCGGCGGTGGCGCGCGAGCGCGACGTGCCGGTGAGCCAGGTGTCGCGTGCCATCGCACGCATCGAGAAGACCTCGGGCGTGAAGCTGATGCACCGCTCCACGCACGCGCTCGCGCTCACGCCCGAGGGCGAGACCTTCCTCGACTACTGTCGCCGCATCACCGGATCGCTGGACGAGCTGGAGGGCGAGTTCAGCGCCAAGTCGCGCGAGGCGCGCGGCCTGGTGCGCGTGGCCGCGAGCAGCGTGATGGCGCAGTACCGCGTGCTGCCCAGCCTGCCGGGCCTGCACGAGCGGCATCCGCAGGTGCAGGTGGAACTGGAGGTGAGCGACCGGCTGGCGGACATCACCCGCGACGGCATCGACATCGCGATCCGCACCAGCAGCGGTCCCTTGCCGGAGACGGTGGTCGCCCGCCAGATCGGCACCCACGGCCGGGCGCTCTACGCCGCGCCCGCGTACCTGGCACGTGCCGGCACCCCCGGCCACCCCGACGAACTGGCGCAGCACCGCCTGGTGACCAACAGCGCGGCCGCGAACCTCAACCTCTGGCCCTTCGTGATCGGGGGGCAGGCGATCACGCTGCAGGCGCGAGGCTTCTGGCGCGCGAACGACACGGCGGTGGCGGCGGCCATGGTGCTGACCGGGCTGGGCATCGGCCGGCTCTCCACCATTGCCGCAGAGCCGCTCGTGCAGCAAGGCCTGCTGGTGCCGGTGATGCCCGAGCTCGTCGACCTGCAGGTGAGCCCGGTCTACGCCATCACCGCGGGCACGCGGCACCGCCTGCCCAAGATCAAGGCGTGCATCGACTACTGGGTGGCGTGGTTCTCGGAGTGACGACGCCGCACGGTGCTACTTGGGCGTCTTCCTGTTGCCGGGCTTGGAGGTCTTGCGGGCGCCCGGCACGAGCTGCCACGGCTTGGGCTTGGGCACGGTGAGGGCGCGGGTGTTGCAGGCGTTGCAATAGAAGCTCTTCGCGCCCTTGTCGCGCGCGGCCAGCGTGCGGCGAGAGTGCGTGAACTGGCCCGAGCAGCCGGCACAGGTGTAGCGCAGGTTGGCCGGTGCGGGTGCCGCACGCTGCTTCTTGCCGTGGGCGACGTTGCGCGTGCGCGGGCCACGGTTGCGCAGCCACAGCAGGCCGACGAGGAAGGCCGCCGCCGCCACGGCCGCGGCGAAGAGGAGTTCCGGGGACCAGGACATGGCGCGGATTGTCGCCCCGCCACGCGGGCTCAGGGGGCGGGCGTGTCCACCACCCGCAACACGTCGCGCAGGGTCACGAACTCTTCCGCAACGGTCGGGTGGATGCCCACCGTGCGGTCGAACACGGCCTTGGTCAGCCCACCCTGCATCGCCACGGCGAAGCCCTGCACCACCTCGCCCGCGTCGTGGCCCACCATGTGCAGGCCCACCACCTTGTCGCTCGCGTCGTCGACCAGGAGCTTCATCAGCGTGCGTTCGGTGCTGTCGCTGAGCGTGTGCTGCAGCGCCTTGAACTCGGCGCGGTACACGCGGATGCGCGGGTAGGCCTGGCACGCCGCCTCTTCGCTCAGGCCCACCGTGCCGACGTTGGGGTGGGTGAACACCGCCGTCGGCACGAGTTCGTAGTCGATGGGCTGGCGCACGAGCTTGCCCTCGGGGGGGCCGAAGAGCCGGTCGACGAGGTACATGGCCTCGGCGAGCGCCACCGGCGTGAGCGCCTTGCGGCCGACCAGGTCGCCGAGTGCGTGGATGGAGGGCACGCGGGTCTGCAGGCGGTCGTCCACCGGGACGGTGCCATCCTTGTTGACCGTGATGCCGAGCGCTTCGAGCCCCAGGCCCTCGGTGCGCGCGCGCCGGCCGGTGGCATGCAGCACGGTGTCGGCCTCGATCACCTGCCCGTCGCTCAGGCGCAGCCGTTGTGCGCCCCCGCCCTGCCGCTCGGCCTCGACCACCGTCGTGTCCAGGCAGACCTTCACGCCTTTCTTGCGCATCTCGCCGGTGAGGAAGCGTGCCATCTCCTGGTC
>DASWSY010000682.1:0-2040 GCA_036402415.1 Rhizobacter sp.
CGCTCCATCGATGAGCCGATTTGACTAACACGACTCACCGAGGCCGGGCAAGACGGAGAACCCTAGCGTCCCGCCCGGCACACGTGAAAACCCACTGTTGTCAAGAACCCAAGGAAATCATCATGAACCGCAAGCAAGCCCTCACCGCCGCCGCCATCGCCCTCTTCGGCTCGTCTGCCGCCTTCGCGCAAAACAGCGAGATCGAGCTCCAGCACTTCGGTGCCAACCAGGCCTCGACCGTGAGCCGCGCCGACGTGCGCGCCGAAGTGCTGCAGGCGCAGGCCGCCGGCGAACTGACCGTGCCCGGCGAAGTTGTCGCCGCTGGAGTGCCGGCCCGCAGCAACGGCCTGGCCGCCACCCGCCTGACCCGCGCCCAGGTCCAGTCCGAGCTGGCCGGCGCCGACCTGACGACGCCCGCCGAAGTGGTCGCCTGGACGAACCCCACCGGCTCGACCCTGAGCCGCGAGGCCGTGCGCGCCGAAGCCCGTGCCCAGGCCCGCGTCGACACCTACCAGGACAAGGCCCGCATCGGCGCCGGCTTCTGAACCACCCTCACGCCTCTCGACAGGAAAACACCATGAACCGCAAGCATGCCCTCGCCCTCGCCCTCGTGATCGCCGCCCCGGCGAGCTTCGCCCAGGCCACCGAACTCGAGCTCCAGCACTTCGGTGCGCCGCAGGCCAGCACCACGACCCGCGCCGCGGTGCGCGCCGAGGTGGTCAAGGCCCGCGCCCAGGGCGAGAACCTGACCCCCCACGCGGCCGACATCGCCGGCGTCCACCAGAAGGCTCCCGCGGCCGGTGAGGTGACCCGCGCCCAGCGCCGTGCCGAAGTGCTGCAGGCCCGCCAGGACGGCACCCTCGACCGCCGGCTCGAAGTCGACGTCAACGCGGCCCCGGTCGTGTCGACCCGCAGCCGCGACGACGTGCGCAAGGAAGCCGTGGCCGCCACGCGCAACGGCGCCGCGCGCGGCGTGCAGGCCGGCCACTGAGCGCCCGCCGGCGTGATCGCAGAGCCGCCCCCGGGCGGCTTTTTCGTGTCTGCGGGGACAATCGTCGCATGCTCCGTATCACCGAACTGCGACTGCCCCTCGACCACCCCGAAGACGCCCTGCGGCCGGCCATCGTGCAGCGCCTGGGCGTGGCAGACGCGGCCCTCACGGCGTTCCACGTCTTCAAGCGCAGCTACGACGCGCGCAAGAAAAGCGCGATCCAGCTCATCTACACGATCGACTGCGAACTGGCCGACGAGGCCGAGGTGTTCGCGCGCCTGCAGGGCGATGCGCACATCCGCCCCACGCCCGACGCGCGTTACCAGTTCGTCGGCCACGCGCCTGCCGATTTCGCCGCGACCGGTGCGCAGCGCCCGCTCGTCGTCGGCTTCGGCCCCTGCGGCATCTTCGCGGCGCTGATCCTCGCGCAGATGGGCCTGCGTCCGATCGTGCTCGAGCGCGGCAAGGAGGTGCGCCAGCGCACGCAGGACACCTGGGGCCTGTGGCGAAAGCGCGAGCTCAACCCCGAGTCGAACGTGCAGTTCGGCGAGGGCGGCGCCGGCACCTTCTCCGACGGCAAGCTCTACAGCCAGATCAGCGACCCGCGCCACCTCACGCGCAAGGTGCTGACCGAGTTCGTGAAGGCCGGTGCGCCGGAAGAGATCCTCTTCGTCAGCAAGCCGCACATCGGCACCTTCCGCCTGGTGAGCATGGTGGAGAAGATCCGCGCCGACATCGAGGCGCTGGGCGGCGAGATCCGTTTCCAGCAGCGTGTGACGGATCTCCAGATCGAGGGCGGGCAGGTGCGTGGCGTGACGCTTGCCTCGGGCGAACAGATCGCGAGCGAGCACGTGGTGCTGGCCCTCGGCCACAGCGCGCGGGACACCTTCGCGATGCTGCAGCAGCGCGGCGTCTACATGGAGGCCAAGCCGTTCTCGGTCGGGTTCCGCATCGAACATCCGCAGGGCGTGATCGACCGCGCGCGCTTCGGCCCGAACGCCGGCAACGCCATCCTCGGCGCCGCCGACTACAAGCTGGTGCACCACGCG
>DASWSY010000683.1:0-3044 GCA_036402415.1 Rhizobacter sp.
ACTCATGCGTGCCGCCAGGCCCTGCGTGATGGCCAGTCCGAGCCCCGTTCCACCGAAGCGGCGGGTCGTCGAGGCATCGGCCTGCACGAAGGCGGCGAACAGGCGGTCGAGCTGGTCGGCGGGGATGCCGATGCCGGTATCGCGCACGGCGAAGCGCAGCCGCACGCCGTCGAGGTGTTGCTCCATCAGCTTCACCTGCAGCACGACGCTGCCCTTCTCGGTGAACTTGACCGCGTTGCTCAAGAGGTTGAGCAGCGCCTGCTGCAGTCGGGTGGCGTCGCCGCGCAGGCCGTCGGGCACGCCTTCGGCTTGCACCTCCAGCGCGAGACCCTTGGCTTCGGCCCGGTCGGCCACGAGCGACCGGCTGGCGGCCAGCACCGCGCGCAGCGAGAAGCCGGCGCTTTCGAGTTCGAGCTTGCCCGCTTCGATCTTCGACAGATCGAGGATGTCGTCGATCACCTGGAGCAGGTGCTCGGCGGCGCCGCTCACCTTGTCGAGCCGGTCGATGTCGGCCGGCACCGTGGCATCGCGGCGCAGGAGGTATGTCATGCCGATGATGGCGTTCATCGGCGTGCGGATCTCGTGGCTCATGTTGGCCAGGAAGATGCTCTTGGCGCGGTTCGCCGCCTCGGCCCGGTCGCGCGACAGCACCAGCTCCGCATTGGCGTCCTGCAGCTGCAACTCGGTCTGGCGCACGGCGTCGAGGCTCTCGATGAGCACGGCGTTGAGTTCGTTGAGCTGGGTCGTCCGCTCGTCGACGAGTTCCTGCAGCCGGTGCCGGTGCCGGTCGAGTTCGGCGCCCATGCGCTTGCGCTCGGTCACGTCTTCGCCGATGCACAGGTAGTGCGTCACCTGCCCGTCGGCCTGACGGATGGGCGCCACGTGCACGAACTCGTCGTAGCACTCGCCGTCGCGCCGAACGTTGGAGAACTCGCCGCGCCAGGCCTCGCCGCGCAGCAGCGCGGCGCCGAGTTCATCGCCGCGCGCGGCGGGCGTGCGGCCGAGCTGGAGCAGGTCCTCGTGCAGGCCAACCGCCACGTCTCGCGTGTAGCCCGTGATCCGGGTGAAGGCCTCGTTCACGTACTCGATGCGGCCGTGCGTGTCGCGGATGGTGATGGCGATGGGGCACTGCTCCACCGCCATCGACAGCTTGCGCAACTGTTCCTCGGCGAGGTGGCGGTCGGTGATGTCGCTGAACGAGGTGACGACCGAACTCATCTCGCCGGACGGCCCGTCGCACACCGGCTCGGCGTTCACCGTCAGCCAGCGCAGCGCGCCGTCGGGCCGCGCGACACCCATCAGCACGTCGTGGCAGGGCTTGCCGGTGGCGAGCGTGCGCGAGAAGGGCAGTTCTCCCGCGTCCATGCGCGAGCCGTCGGCGCGGCAGGGCGCAAAGCGGCCGGAGGTGTGATGCTGCTGAAGCTCTTCGAGCGTCATGCCGAAGAATCGCTCGGCCCGCGGATTGCAGGCCGTGAGGCGCCCCTCGAGATCGAAGACCATGATGCCTTCGTCGAGCGCCGAGACGATCGAGCGGTATTGGGCCTCGCGCCCGCGCACCGCCTCTTCGGCCAGGCGGCGCTGGCTCACGTCGGCATGCACTGCCACGGCGCCGGCGAGGCCGCGTGGCAAGGGTGTCACGCTCATCTGGAACCAGCGCTGACCGGCTCGCGTGTGAGAAGCGTATTCGTGGCTGAACACCGACAGCCGTCCCGACAGCACCGCTGAAACGCCCTCGGCCACGCAGGCGGCGTCCTGCGGCGTGAGCGCCGCGGCGAGCCGGCAGGTGTCGAGGTAGTCTGCACCGGCGCCGTACAGCTTCGGGGCCAGGCCGCTGTCCTGGGCGAAGCGTCGCCAGGCGGCATTGAGACCGACGATGCGGCCCTCGCCGTCCAGGACGGCCATGTGGTCGAGCACCGAGTCTTCCACCGCCTGCAACAGCTTCGACGCCTTGCGCAGCGCCGTGTCGGCCCGCTTTCGCTCGGTGATGTCGCGGCAGACGCAGAACATCAGCCGGCGCCCGCCGACCTCCGCCGAATTGGTGCGCACGTCGACGTGGCGCAAGCTCCCATCCTTGTGGCGAAACGTGGTCTCGAAACTGAGCGACCCCGGGTGCTGCAACGCGGCCAGGGCTCGTTCACGCGGCAGATGAAGGTCCCACTCCCACACGTGCAGGCCGCTCAGCTCGTCGCGATCGTGGCCGACGAGTTCGGCGAATGCGTGGTTCGCCTCGTCGATCCTGCCGTCGGCATCGAGCACCACGATGCCGTCGCGGGACTCCTCCACCAGCACGCGTCGGCGCAGCAACTCGGCTTCCATCTGCGTCTGGGCGCGCTTGCGTTCGGTGATGTTGCGGGCGATGCCGAACATGCCGCTCACCTGCCCCGCATCGTCGCGAAGCGGGCCCTTGGTGACGAGGAACACCTGGGTGCCTGCGCTGGTGGTCAGGCTCTCTTCATACGTGCAGGTCTCGTTGCCTGCGATCACGGCGGCGTCGTTGCGGCGGATCGCCTCCGCTTCGGCAGGCTCGAAAAACTCGCGGTCGGTGCGGCCGAGCACGCTCTTGTCGTCAGGCGCGAGCACCCGCTGGGCCTCGCGGTTGCACATCAGGTAGCGGCCCTCCAGGTCCTTGGCAAAGATCGCATCGCTGGAACCATTGGCGATCTCCCGCATCAGCGCGAGCGCCTGCACATGCCGCCGGTGGCGGTCGCGCGCGTCGCGGGCCACGTCGTACTTGCGCAGCACGGCGTAGAGAAGCGCCGCTGTCAACGCAACGAACGCCCAGCCCTTGGCCGACGACAGCAGTGCGAGCGTCTCCACGTCGTGCACCGCGGCCGCGAGCAGCCGGTCGGAGCCACCGATCCAGAACGCGCCCGCCAGCAGGTAGCCGACGGCCAGGCGGGTGGCCGAACTCGTCATGCGCGTCAGCCCATCCGTTCTGCTGTCTCGGTGCCGGCCGCCACCGGTGTCGGCGCCCGGGCCGGCTCCTCGGCGCCGTCGTCGGGATGTCGGCGCGCGATCGCGCAGAGTTCGTCGAACGCGTCGAG
>DASWSY010000684.1:0-4070 GCA_036402415.1 Rhizobacter sp.
CATGCTGCAGGTCGCGGACCGTTACCCGATCTCGATGCTGCTCGACGAATCGCACAACGGCGCAGGCAGCAGCAATACGAGCGACAACCTCGATGCCATGTGCAGTCTGGTGGAGCGTCGCGGCGGCAACCTGCTGTTCTCGTCCGGGACGCCGATCAAGGGCGCGAAGAACCTGCGCCTGTACCGCGCGATCCTGCCCAAGGGGATCAACACCGAGGAACTGCTACAGGCGGTCGCAAGCGATCCGCTGTCACTGCAGGAAGCACTGAACTACGAGATCGCGGCGCGCGGCTGCCTGATCTCGCGCGAGTTGGACAGCAGCAACGTGATCCGCGAGTTCCGCGAGTCGCCTCGGAAGGAGCATAACCTGCGCGTGGCCGATCAGGTCGCCGAGATCCTGAGCGGCATGGCGTTCCTGTCGGGTGACGTGCGCAAGATCGTGGGCCAGATCAACAAGGAATACGCCAAGGATCTGGAAAAGATCCCCGAGTCCGAGCGCGAAGGCGCGCGCATGGGTGCGACCAGCATGAACTTTGGCTCGCGCCTGCACGCCATCACGGGCCAGCTGCTGCTCGCGCTCAAGATGCCGGACGTGCTGGACTACGCCGTGCAAGCGATTCAGGAGAACGTCAAGCCCATCATCGCCCTGCGCCGCACCGGCGAGAGCCTGCTGGCCGACTACGTCAGCGAGGGCGACGTGGCGCATGAGCCCGATGCCACGCGCCGCAAGAAGGAGATGGGTACGGTCACGCTGGATCGCCCGATTACGTTCCGCGATTACCTGCGCCGTACGCTGGAGCGATTGCTGGTCATCACCGACACCAATCGCTATGGCAAGGTCAGCAAGCGTCGTGCGGTGGGCGAGGAGATCGAGCGTGTCACCGAGCGGCTGCAGGGGCTGATCGACGAGCTGCCGGAGGATCTGCCGCTCACGCCGATCGACTATCTGCGCGAAGGGCTCGCCACCTACGGCCACAGCATGGTGGAAGTGTCGGGCCGCAACCTGCGTGCGCGCAGCATGGAGAACGGCAAGGTCGCCGTGGAGGCGGTGCCGGGGCGCACCGACAAGACCCGGGTGCAGCGCGCGGTGCGCGCCTTCAATAACGGTGACCCCAATGCCGATGTGATCCTGCTGACGTCCTCGGGCAGCACCGGGATCTCGCTGCACGCGAGCCCCGCGACTGGTACCGACCTGCGCCCGCGCCGCATGATCAAGGTCGAGATGCAGGCCGACATCACGCAGGAGCGCCAGATGGATGGCCGGCATGACCGGACGGGTTCGGTCGAGCGCCCGCAGTATCTGATCCCGCTTACGGGCCTGCCGGCGGACGATCGTCTGGCCATGATGTTCAACAACGCCAACCGCTCGCTCACCGCCAGCACCGTGGCCAACCGCGACAGCGGCGAGCTCATCAAGCATGTGCCGGATCTGCTCAACGTGGTGGGCGACGAGGTGGCGCACCGCATGCTGCTGGAGCATCCGCGTCTGGCCGAACAGCTGGACATCAACATGCCGGACGATGGCGATGCCTTCATGAAGGGGCCGCTGTGGTTCGTCAAGTCCCTCACCGGGCACATGTCGCTACTGCGCTCGGATGAGCAGTTCGCGCTGTACGCGGACCTGCAGGCCCGTTTCACCGAGCGGCTGGACCAGCTCAAGGCCGAGGGCCGTAACCCGCTGGAAGTGGTCTGCCACGACTGGCGCGCGGTGGTGACCAGCCGCACCGTCTTTCAGGGCGGAGCGGCCGCGCAACCGTCCGCCGGGGCAGCGGCTGCGTCGGGCTCGATGTTCGACAAGCCGGTGTATCTCACTACGCTGGAGTACCAGCAGGAGATGAAGGCCGTGCGGGCGCTGGAGGTGGACGAGAAGATCGCCAAGTCCGACGGTCTGGACCATGGCGTGGGCGCTGCGCGGGCCATCGTCGAGAACCTGCGCAGCCGCCGCGAGGCGCTGCTGCAGCAGGTGACGGGCAAGAAGTTCGACAGCGTCGCACAGGCACTGGCTGCGCCCCCGGACAAGGACAACAAGCTCAACGAGACGCGCAAGCTCGCCGACAAGCTCGACTGGATGGAGCGCAATCTGGAGGTGCTGGGTCGCGGCTCGGTCTTCTACCAGAAGGACATCACCGGCGAGGCGCAGCCGCACGTGGTGCTGTGGTACGCCCTGCCGGGCAAGCCCGAGGAATACTCGCGGCCCAGCAGCTTCTACGTCTACACGCTGCAGCCGGGCACCGATGTCATCAACACCGTGACGCTCAGCGCGCTGGCCGCCGAGGGCATCAACTTCGAGCCGATGGCGTTCAAGGACCATCTGGATGCGCGGGACACCTTCGACGAGGCCGAGAACGGCATCGTGACGCGGCGTGTGCGCGTGCTCGACGGCAACCTGTTCGATGCCACGGGCTTGAACCTGCGCGAGCACGTGGGACGCAAGATCGTCTATACGGACGACACCGGTAGCCGTCAGCACGGGATCTTGGTGCATGCGCACGTGACCGACAAGGCGCTGAACTCGCTGGCCGAGCGCGTGCGCGATCCGGCGCTGGTGGCGCAGCTGATCGAGCTGGGCCCAGTCGGCACGAACGCCTCGGGCAAGGTCGAGACCGACGATCGCGGGGCGGTCTACTTCTACAAGGGCCGGGATGGCGAATACCTGCTGCGCGTGCCGGCGAGCGTCGCGCGCGGCGGTCAGTACTTCCTCGATCCGGTGCTGTCGGTCATCAAGGGCATGGAGGTGATGAACCGCTTCGAGCTGGATTTCAAGGAGGTCAATGGCGGCCGCCGGGCCACGGTGCCACCGCACCGGCTGCAGGCTGTGATTGCCTACCTGATCGATCAGCACAACGAGAATTTCTATTGCAACGACCGCGAGCGTCTGGCCAAGGCCCGACGCGAGCTGAATCACGCGGCGAACCCGCTCGATCTGGCGGCGTGATCTCCGTCCCCCCATCTCAACCCTGAAAGGAGAGCGTATGACCCTCAGCAGCACGGCGCCGACGGCGCCGAACATTCCGCCCCTCGATCCGCCTGTCACTGCCGAGCTCGTGCTGGCACTCCTCGCCGCACAAGGCCGTGCGCGCGATGACGCGCTGGTGCAGCAGGTGGTTGACGCCGCCGCCAATATGCAACGTGTGCTGGCGCGCCTGCGCGCGGCCGGGGACGTCATTCTCGGCGAAGTGCACAACGCCGCTGAGCTGCCGGGCGAACAGGTAGCGGCCGCCGAGCGCGCCCTGACGCGTGTGATCGAGCACACCGAAGCCCTGATGCTCGTGCGGCAGTCGGTGACCGCGCTGACGCTGCCTGCCGACGACGCGGAAATTGTCGCGCTGATCGCCACCGCCGATGCCATCGCCGAGGCGGTGATGGCAGCGGTCCACGCCTGACGGAGTCCAACATGGCCATGAACTTTGTCCAGCTTGACGCGACCCTGAGCACGCTTGTGGAGCGCATGACGCCGCCGGCGGTGAAGGCCTCGGCGAAGGACCTGTACAAGCATTTTATGATGCGCCACGAGGAGGCGTATGCGCGCATGACGGCGCTGAAGGAACGCACCGACGGCATCCACCTCCGCGCCACGCTTGCCGCCGTGGGGGCCAGTGTCGGCGCCCTCGGGATGCTGGCGACCACGACCGCGCCGGTGATGGTGCCGGTGGCCGGCGCAGTGGGGCTCGGCACGGCCGCCGTGGTGGCCGCACGCGTGCTGGTGCATCATGCGCGGACCTACTTTGCCGAGGAGGAAGCAGGCAAGATGCGTCGCCTGCTTGAAGACGGCGGCGAAGGAAAGCTGGCGCTCGCTTACGAGCGCGATCTCGGGGGCGGACCGCTGACTCGGCTCTACCGTCGCACCAAGGATCTGTTCATCGGGCACGACATGCGGGCGGCCACGCTCATTTCCCGCATCGAGCAAAGCGGGGTGTCCGGGGCCGCCCATCAGGAGCACGTCAGGCGGGTGCTGCGCGAGGCGCTCACGCCCGCCTTTGTCGAGTACGTGCAACGCAACGCGCGTGCACCCTACACGGAAGCATCGCGGCTAATGGCGCGGCTGCGCGAGCTGCCGGATATGGACCTGT
>DASWSY010000685.1:0-18019 GCA_036402415.1 Rhizobacter sp.
TCTTCGGCGGCATCGCCGCGGGCTTGCCCAGCGCGATCGGCGGTTTGCTGGAGCTGGTGCGCACGGGTGCGATGAGCGTGCTGGTGGCGATGTTCATCGTCGTTCTCGTTGGCGCCGTGACCTACGTCGTGGTGTTCGTCGAGCGCGGTCAGCGCAAGATCCTGGTGAACTACGCCAAGCGTCAGGTCGGCAACAAGGTCTACGGTGGCCAGTCGTCGCACCTGCCGCTCAAGCTGAACATGTCGGGTGTGATTCCGCCGATCTTCGCGTCGTCGATCATCCTGCTGCCGGCCACCATCGTGGGCTGGTTCGCCACCGGCGACAGCCTGCGCTGGCTGAAGGACCTCGCCGCGGCGCTGTCGCCCGGGCAGCCGATCTACGTGATGCTGTTCGCCGCAGCCATCGTGTTCTTCTGCTTCTTCTACACGGCGCTGGTGTTCAACAGCCGCGAGACGGCCGACAACCTGAAGAAGAGCGGTGCCTTCATTCCCGGCATCCGCCCCGGCGAGCAGACCGCACGGCACATCGACCGCATCCTGTCCCGCCTGACGCTGGCCGGTGCGATCTACATCACCGCAGTGTGCTTGCTGCCCGAGTTTCTCGTGCTGAAGTACAACGTCCCGTTCTACTTCGGTGGCACGTCCCTGCTGATCATCGTGGTCGTCACGATGGACTTCTGGGCCCAGGTACAGAGTTATGTGATGAGTCAGCAGTACGAGTCGCTGCTGAAGAAGGCAAGTTTTAAGGCGAGTTGAACGACACACGGCATGGCGAAAGACGACGTCATTCAGATGCAGGGTGAGATTCTGGAGAACCTCCCCAACGCCACGTTTCGCGTGAAGCTTGAAAACGGGCACATCGTGCTCGGCCACATCTCCGGAAAGATGCGCATGCACTACATCCGCATCCTCCCCGGCGACAAGGTGACGGTCGAGTTGACGCCTTACGACCTGACGCGGGCACGCATCGTGTTCCGCGCCAAGTGAAGTTTTGATGATTTGAGAAGCGGTCTGACGAAGGCCTAGGAGAAGAGAATGAAAGTTGCAGCATCGGTGAAGAAGATGTGCCGGAATTGCAAGATCATCCGCCGCAAGAACGTGGTGCGCGTGATCTGCACGGACCCGCGCCACAAGCAGCGCCAGGGCTGAGCAACGCCTTCGACGCACAGAGCGAATAGAGGAAGAACATGGCACGTATTGCTGGTATCAACATTCCGCCGCACAAGCACGCCGAGATCGGCCTGACCGCGATCTACGGCATCGGCCGCACGACCGCCCAGAAGATCTGCAACGCGAGCGGCGTTCCTTTCGACCGCAAGATCAAGGACCTGACCGACGCCGATCTGGAAAAGATCCGCGAAGAGATCGGCAAGCTCACGATCGAAGGCGACCTGCGCCGCGAGATGTCCATCAACATCAAGCGCCTGATGGACCTCGGCTGCTACCGTGGTTTCCGTCACCGCCGCGGCCTGCCGGTCCGTGGTCAGCGCACCAAGACGAACGCCCGCACCCGCAAGGGCCCGCGCAAGTCTGGCGCGCTGGTGAAGAAGTGATCGCTGCTCGGCAACGACAAGCAGTCTGACGAGCACACAGAGAGAAGGTCGATATGGCTAAAGCACCCCAGAACACCGCCGCCCAGCGCGTGCGCAAGAAGGTCCGCAAGAACGTCGCGGACGGCATCGCGCACGTGCACGCGTCGTTCAACAACACGATCATCACCATCACCGACCGCCAGGGCGGTGCCCTGTCGTGGGCCTCGAGTGGTGGCCAGGGTTTCAAGGGCTCGCGCAAGTCGACCCCGTTCGCGGCCCAGGTGGCTGCGGAAGTGGCCGGCCGCGCCGCTCAAGAGCAAGGCATCAAGAACCTCGACGTGCGGATCAAGGGCCCGGGCCCTGGCCGCGAGTCGTCGGTGCGCGCACTCGCGTCGCTGGGCATCCGCATCACCTCCATCTCGGACGTGACGCCGATCCCGCACAACGGTTGCCGCCCGCAGAAGCGCCGCCGCATCTAAGGGTTCGATTCGTTTTTCGTCGCCGGCCAGCGCCTCACGGTGCTCGCCGGCGGTTCTGCTGAAACCGCAAGGTTTCTTTAAGCCCACTGTCTGAGCGCCCATAAAACAACCCGCCAGACTCGCGCGAGCTCCCTTGTGAAGCACGCGTCAGATTGACAAAGGAAGCAACGTGGCACGTTACCTAGGCCCCAAGGGCAAACTCGCCCGCCGTGAAGGCACCGACCTGTTCCTCAAGAGCGCCCGCCGCCCGATCGGGGACAAGGTCAAGTTCGACAGCAAGCCCGGCCAGCATGGCCGCACCTCCGGCTCGCGTACCTCCGACTTCGGCCTGCAACTGCGCGAGAAGCAGAAGGTCAAGCGCATGTACGGCATCCTGGAGCGCCAGTTCCGCCGCTACTTCGCCGAAGCCGAGCGTCGCAAGGGCAACACCGGTGCCAACCTGCTGAGCCTTCTCGAGTCGCGCCTCGACAACGTCGTCTACCGCATGGGCTTCGGCTCCACGCGCGCCGAAGGCCGCCAGCTGGTCTCGCACAAGGCCATCACCGTGAACGGCCAGGTCGTGAACATCGCCTCCTACATGGTCAAGGTCGGCGACGTGGTCGCCGTGCGCGAAAAGGCCAAGAAGCAGCTGCGCATCACCGACGCGGTGAAGCTTGCGGAATCGCAAGGCATGCCCAACTGGGTGCAGGTCGACGCCAACAAGCTCGAAGGCGTCTTCAAGAAGACCCCCGACCGCGATGAATTCGGCGCCGACATCAAGGAAGCGCTGATCGTCGAACTGTATTCGCGCTGATGTGTGGAGTGGCCGCGATGGGCGCCTCGAGCGCCCTCGTGGCTTTCGCGGGTCAAGAACTCGCGAGTTTTAAGAGTTCCCTACGTCCGTGGCGGCATCCCGCCGTTGCGGTTGGTCCCTCAGCCTTATCGGTGTAACGAACCGAGGGTATTGAAAGAAAGACCTCATGCAAACAAACCTGCTCAAACCCAAAGCAATCAATGTGGAGCCGCTCGGCGGCAACCGCGCCAAGGTCACGCTCGAGCCGTTCGAGCGTGGCTACGGTCACACGCTCGGCAACGCGCTGCGTCGCGTGCTGCTGTCGTCGATGGTGGGGTATGCGCCGACCGAAGTGACCATCGCCGGCGTGCTGCACGAGTACTCGGCGATCGACGGCGTGCAAGAAGACGTGGTTCACATCATGCTGAACCTCAAGGGCGTGGTGTTCCGCCTGCACAACCGTGATGAAGTCACGCTGGTGCTGCGCAAGGAGGGCGAGGGCCCGGTCACCTCGGGTGACATCCAGACGCCGCACGACGTCGAGATCATCAACCCCGAGCACGTGATCGCCCACCTGTCGCAAGGCGGCAAGCTCGACATGCAGATCAAGGTCGAGAAGGGCCGCGGCTACGTGCCGGGCACGCTGCGCCGCTACGGCGACGAGCCGACCAAGTCGATCGGCCGCATCGTGCTGGACGCGTCGTTCTCGCCCGTTTCGCGCGTGAGCTACACCGTCGAATCGGCTCGTGTCGAGCAGCGTACCGACCTCGACAAGCTCGTGATGGAGATTGCCACCAACGGCGCCATCACGCCGGAAGAGGCCATCCGCGCCTCGGCCAAGATCCTCGTCGAGCAGCTCGCCGTGTTCGCGCAACTCGAGGGCAGCGAAATCGCCGCCTTCGACGCGCCGGCCCAGCGCAGCACGCAGTTCGACCCGATCCTGTTGCGCCCCGTCGACGAGCTCGAGCTCACCGTGCGTTCGGCCAACTGCCTCAAGGCCGAAAACATCTACTACATCGGCGACCTCATCCAGCGCACCGAGACCGAGCTGCTCAAGACGCCGAACCTCGGCCGCAAGTCGCTCAACGAAATCAAGGAAGTGCTGGCCTCGCGTGGTCTCACGCTCGGCGCTCGCCTCGAGAACTGGCCGCCCCAGGGCCTGGACAAGCGTTAATTCAACAGGGCTGGATCACAGCCCGGTGCACCCAGCGGTACCTGATACGGCCGCTGGTCAATTAGTCAGAAAGGAAACAGCACCATGCGTCACCGTCACGGACTTCGCAAACTCAACCGCACCAGCGAGCATCGCCTCGCCATGCTGCGCAACATGACCAACTCGCTGCTGCAGCACGAGGCGATCAAGACCACGCTCCCCAAGGCCAAGGAGCTGCGCCGCGTCGTCGAGCCGCTGATCACGCTGGCCAAGGTCTCGTCGGTGGCGAATCGCCGCCTGGCCTTCAACCGCCTGCGCGACCGCGACATCGTGACCAAGCTCTTCAACGAGCTGGGCCCGCGCTACCAGACCCGCCCCGGCGGCTACACGCGCATCCTGAAGATGGGCTTCCGCGTGGGCGACAACGCGCCGATGGCCTTCGTCGAACTGGTCGACCGTCCGGAACCCGCGGGCGAAGAGGCTGGCGCCGACAAGGCCGAATAAGCCTCCGTGACAATTCCTAAGGGCCGGTCTTGACCGGCCCTTTTCGTTGGCGCTCTTCCGCATTTCTCTGCTGCGTCGCAGGTGTTCGATCGTGACACCGTCGATGCAATGTGCTACAGTAACCGGCTCAGTCGCGGGGTGGAGCAGTCTGGTAGCTCGTTGGGCTCATAACCCAAAGGTCGTTGGTTCAAATCCAGCCCCCGCAACCAAGATACATCAGTGCTGTGAAGCACCTGCAAAGCCCGCACTCAGCGGGCTTTGTGTTTTCTAGGCGCCGTACCCACCTTGGACGTCGTCCGGCAGAGCCGCTATTTAGCTGGCATTTGTTCCGGGTCGCGTAGCCCATTTATGGCCCTAGTCAGATTCGGCGCCTTTTGGAGCTGTAGCCTGTCCCAGCATGAACGAGCCCGCGACGACCCCTCGCATCATCCCGGTGCAGGGATGACAGTTGACGTATTCGTAGAGCTGGTCGCCCGCCTGCGCCACCGCCACCTCGTGGTACAGCCGCAGCTTCAGATTGAAGTTCATCTCCTGCACCATGTTCATGAAGGTGCCGAAGATGGCGATGTGGGTCGGGTGACTCTCGGACCAGCGCTCCAGGTGTTCGAGGCTGCGCCAGTAGCTGAGGCCAAACGACTTCTCCAGCGGATGGCCTTGGGTGTCGACATGCTGCATGTAGCGGTTGAGGTGGCAGCCGATGGCTGCACCCTCATGGCTCAGAAAGCGCATGCCCTTCGCCAGCACCGGCTCGACCTGCTGCAGGTACAGATCGCGCTCGTGGCCGCTCGTCTCGGTCCACTCCTGGCCCGAACGGATGAGGGCCAGGCCGTCGTGGCCATGCAGCGTCACGCGCGGGCCCGAACGGTTCGCGACGGTGGGCGCACCGCTCCCGCGCAGCGCATCGGTCTGTGACGCCGGCAGGCGGTCACGCGCGCTGCCCCAGTAGCCATGCTCCTGAATGTCGTCGCTGCGCCCTTCGGCCAGCACCGCCACACCTTCAAAACGGTCGGGCGTGGAGAACAGCGTCTCGAGGTTCGCCGCGCGGGGGTAGACGATCTCACGGAAATGGCCCAGGCCCTCCTGCGTGCGCACAGGGTCGTTCCACCACTGCGCCACGACCGGTGTGGCCAGCCAGCGTCGCAAGTCCGCCGCGTCCTCCCAGTAGCCGATGGCGACAAGCGTGATGAACCCCGCTTCGTCCACGTACCGTGCGAGGTCGTGGTGGCCGGGACCACCTTCCGATGCAAACTGCTGCAGCAACGTGGTGAGCGTCCCGAAGGCGGCGTCGGCCTGGTCTGCCCGCGCGTATTGCACGCCGAAGTAGCCCATGCCCAGCTGAGTGACGCTCGGCTTGAGGCGCGCAACCCAGGCTGGGTACGGTGGCGTGTAATCCTGCGACGCTCGCGGTTCGCGGGTGCGCGGGCAGCGCAGGTGGGGCGGGATGGCGGATTCCATCGTGGTCTCCTAGGAGAGCGCGAGCGCGTCGCACGCTGGCTCGTCGAGGTTGGCGAGGCGGAACGCCTGCATGGTTTCGCTCAGATGCCTGGCGTGCTGGTGGACCGAGCTGGAAGCCGCTGCCATCTGTTCCACCAGAGCGGCGTTGCGCTGCGTGCCGTGTTCCAGCGTCTGGATGGAACTTGCCATGCGCGACACCTCTGCCGACTGGTCAACGCTCGCGCTCGTGATCTTGTTCACCTGCTCCACCGTCGCGCTGATGGTGTCGCGCAGATGGACCATGGCGGCTTCGGTGGCGCGTGCCAGTTCTGCGCTGTCCCGGATGCTGCGGCCGCTCGTTCCAACCAGCTCGCGGATGTGGCGTGCTGCTTCCGACGAACTCTGGGCGAGCGTGCGCACCTCAGCCGCCACCACGGCGAAGCCGCGGCCATGCTCCCCGGCGCGAGCCGCTTCAACTGCAGCGTTGAGCGCGAGCAGGTTGGTCTTGTGCGCCACGGAGTCGATGAGGCCGAGGATCTCGGCGATCTGCTGGGCGTTCACACGCGCCGTCTCCATGCGCGCTGAGAGTTCACGCGAGCTTTCGGCCGTGCGGTCCACCGCTTCGCGCGACCGCTGGCAGAGCGCCTGCGCCTGGCCGGCGCCTTCGGCATTGGCGGCGGCCGCGTCCTTGAGCTGCTCGAGAGAGGCCATGAGGCCTTGCAGCAGCGAAACCTCGGCTTCGGTGCGGGCGCTCAGGTCACTGTTGCCGGCGGCGATCTGCTGCATGGCGGCGCTCACCGACTCGGCCGTGCGCCGCGCGTTGCCGACGATGTTGGACAGGCCCCGGCGCATGTGCTCCAGCGCACGCAACAGGCGCCCGATTTCGTCGTCGCCGCGCACGACCACCACGCCGTCGAGACGGCCTTCGGCGATCTGCGACGCGGTGAACTGCGCGCTGTGCACGCTGCTCGCAATGCGCTTCGCGATCGCACCGCCGGCCAACAGGCCGAGGCCCGCTGCGAGCGTGAGGGTGATCGCGATCATCCACACCGCGCGCTGCTGCAGCGCCTCGGCGCGGCGCTGCAGCGCGAGCGCCTGACGCGCGTTGTCGGCGGTCATGCGCTCGATCACCTCGCGCAGCGCGTTGAACGAGACCTTGGCATCGCCGTTGAGCAGGTCGGTTGCCTGGAGCGGTAGGCCGTCGGCCATCATTTTGCGCACCTGCGCCTGCGTGGATGCGTAGCGTTGCCAAGCCTTGTCGAACGCCTGGAGCTCACGCACCTCGGCCGGGTCGTCGGCCAAGCCCTGGTAGGCCCCCTGGCGCTCGGTGATCGCCTTCGCCGCAGCCTCGAGCGAAGCCTCGATTGCGGCGCGTTCGCTGTCGGAGGCCAACGTGTACTGGAACTGGTTGATGCGAAAGCTGGAGGTGAGGTCTGCCAAGCCACCGAGCAACGCGGTGCTCGGAAGCCGCAGCGCGGCAGCCTCGTTCAGCTGTGCGCCGATCTGGCGGATGCCGAGCAAGGCGATCGCACCCACGAGCACGCACGCGAGCGACATGGCCCCGAGCAGCGCGAAAAGCTTGAAGCGCAGGTCGAAGGCCTGACCGTTGCGCCAGCGGCGCCACCGTTCGGCGAAAGCGAGGGAACCCATGCGGACCTCCGGAGTGAAGACGCCGATCGGGGATCAGGCCGGGGCCGATTCGGTCGGCCCGGGCTCCAGCGGATCGACCGGCAACGAAAAACTCTCGACACGGCGTGCCGGTTTGTTGTTGAAGAGCAGCCGCGTGACGTCGGGCCGTGAGTAGTGGCCGGCCGGATCGGCAGCGTTCTTGGCAATGCCGATCAGGCCAAGGTCGATGTCGGCATAGAGCAAACCCTCTTCCGTCTCCGCGAGCTTCGGCGCGAGCGGGCTGCCGTCGGGCCCGTAGATGACGGCGTGGCCGCCGCCGGCATGCACGAGCTGGCGCTTGTCTTCCTTGTCGCACAGCTCGTCGACCATCGCCTCCGAGATCGTGGCGCAAGGCGCGAGCACGAAGCATGACCCTTCGACCGCATAGATCTTGCTGGCGGCGTTGTTGACCTCCCAGCCGAGCGCATGTGCGAAGGGCTCGTACATGGAGACGCTCGGCCAACCCGCCACGTGCACCTGCTCGTCCTGCGCGTACATCGCGTACTTGGTGAGCGGTTGCAGGTGCTCCCAGCAGGAGGCATTCGCGTTCGCAGCAGGCGAGCTGAACCTCAAAATAATCGCCCAGTACGACGTGCACAACCCACGAGCCATCGTCGCGCTACTCGGCCGCGGCGTTCGCCTGCATCGATTCCCGCATGACGTGTTGGTGGCCGCGCACAAACTTGCCTATGAACTCTACGAAGACGAAGCCGGCCGGAATCCGTCGTTCCGAAAGATCTATGGGGAATGGAGCGCGTTCAGGCGCGCCATTCAACGCTGGCATGGGCCTGCGGAGCACACACTCGAAAACTTCGTCTACGCGCACCGCACAGCACGCGCAAGGGGAATTGACCCAGCAGTCGGCGCAGAGGAATCGAGGCGGTCGGAAAGCAGGGCGGAATGTCTCGGAGTTGCACAAAAAAGCGGCAATCTGTTGCCAGGCCTTGTAGGGCGGGCCTTTCGACGACTGGAGATGGGATCCGGTGCCGACTTGTCCACAGAAGCTGTGCGCAAAGAGGTTGCCGACTGGCGTGCGATAAATAGCTTTTTCCGAACTTGTTGCGCGTACCGGCAACGCGTTGTGCTCCTTCGGCGAGGCGCCTGCTGTCGCAGTTGCGGCGAGAGAAGGCTTTCACCAGAGCGGTACCAGCGCTGCACTTGGTGCTGCGCTTGCCCGACGGGTGTGATGACGTGGCGATCGCGCAAGCCGCCTTCGAGCGCGGGGTCGTCGTTCGGCCGCTGTCGCGCTACTACCTCGGGCGCGCGGCTCGACGGGGCCTTCTGCTGGGCTACGCCTGTGTCGACGAGGGGCCGATGGCCCTCGGATTCCAAGTGCTGAAGGAGTGCATCGAATCCTCAAGCCGCTGATGGCCACTTCTCCGGCTGCGGCGTTCCGGGATGGCGTCATCTCCTGCGCTATGGTCTGACCGAAACCCGCTCACCGCGCTGCCGACACCCACCGAGGCTTCCATGCCAGTCTGCCGCATCGACCACATCACCGTCACCGCCCCTTCGCTGGAGGCGGGCAGCGACCTGGTCCATGCGTGCCTGGGGTTGCGGCCCCAGGCGGGCGGTATGCACCCGCGCATGGGCACGCACAACCTCCTGCTGCGCCTGGGCGATGCGATGTTTCTCGAGGTCATCGCGGTCGACCCGCAGGCCGCGGCGCCGGCGCGGCCACGCTGGTTCGAGCTGGATCGCATGGCAAGTGACGACCTTCCGCGTTTGGCCTGCTGGGTCGCGCGCACGGACAAGCTTCAGACGGCCTTGGACGCGAGCCACGAAGCCCTGGGGCTGGTGGAGCCGATGACGCGGGGTGCGTTGTCGTGGCTGATCTCCATTCCGCCGGACGGCAGCCTGCCGCTGTCTGGCGCCGCGCCGGTGTTGATCGAGTGGCAGACCTCCGCCCACCCTGCCGCGAGCCTGCCGGCGGTGGGCTGCAGGCTCACCGCCCTGGAGTTGTTCCATCCGGAGCCGGCCCGGCTCGAGGCCCTGCTCGATCGGCTCGAGGTGCGCGAGCCCGGCGTCGCACTGTCGGTGCACGGTGCCGACACCGCGGCCATCGTCGCCCACATCGACACGCCGAACGGCGCGCGCAGCATCGGTGGGCGAGCCCCACTCCCTGCGCGTTAGCATCACCTTGCCATGGCACGCAACACCGACCTGGACCTGAAGGGCTGAGCACCGCCATGGCCGACGTGCGCCTGTACCAGTGGCTGGCCGACGCGGTGCTCGTGCTGCACGTGGGCATCGTGCTGTTCGTCGTGGGCGGGCTTGTGCTGATCGTGCTCGGCAACCTGCGCGCGTGGGCGTGGGTGAATGCGTGGTGGTTCCGCCTCGTGCACCTGGCGACGATAGGCGTGGTCGCGGCTGAAGCCTGGTGGGGCGTGGTGTGCCCGCTCACCACGCTCGAGATGTGGTTGCGGGAGCGGGCCCAGGGCCGCACCTACGGCGGCAGCTTCATCGAACACTGGCTGCAGGCGCTGCTCTTCTGGCAGGCGCCGCCGTGGGTGTTCACCGCGGCCTACACGCTCTTTGCGCTGGCCGTGCTGGCCGCGTGGTGGCGATATCCGCCGAGTCGGCGGTCAGGGGCGTGACCACAGGCGCGCGGCGAGCGCCTGCACGTCCTCATCGGCCGGTGCCGCGCCGCGGCGCCCTTCGCGCTCGCTGCGCAGCAGGCGCCACAGTGTGTCCCGATGCGGCAACACCGTGCCGAAGAAACGAGCGCCTCCGGCATCGGCCATGAGCAAAGTCGGAAAGTTTTCCACCTCGACCGGGTCGACGAACTCGGATTCGTCCTCGATGTCCACCCACACGAATCGCATGTCGGGGTGGGCCTGCGCGGCTTCGTCGAAAACGCTGCGGTAGTCGCGGCAGGTGCCGCACCAATCGGCGCACAGGCAGGCCACCAGCAGGGGTGCAGAGGAAGGGGTCGTGTCGGACATCGCCTCGGATCATCTCAGACCTCGCCGCATCGTGCGCGCGTGGGCCCGTTGCGGAATGCGGGTTGCCGCACACCGGGCAGGCTGGGTGTCCAGTCGCTGAAGGAGATACATCCATGAGCAAGAAACTACTCGCCGCCATCGTCGCCACCACCCTGGGCTGCGGTGCCGCCATCGCACAGACCAACAACGACGTCCTGGAGGCCAAGCCGAACACACCGCAAAGCACGAGCGGTGTCCTGACCCAGGAAGGCAAGGACGCCAAGGAGACCGCCAAGGGCGAATACAAGGCCCGCAAGAAGGTCGCCGAGGCCAACAAGGAACTGAACAAGGCCGACTGCGAGGTGGCCGCCAACGGCATGGCCGAGCACGCTTGCAAGAAGCACGCACGCTCGCAGGCCAAGACCGACAAGGCAGAAGCCAAGATGATCTACGAGAACGAGAAGAAGGACATCAAGGCCAACCACGCCAAGTAAGCCTTGATGACGCAGGACGGGACGCGCCCGCGTCCCCCTCCTGCCAACGCCTGACGCGGGCAAGGGCGATATGCTGCACTGGCCATGCCCTTGCAAGACTTCCACCCCGCCGTTGCCCGCTGGTTCGAGAAGAGCTTTCCGGCGCCGACCGACGCGCAGAAGCAGGCGTGGCCTGCCATCCGCGCCGGCCGGCACACGCTGGTGGCCGCGCCCACCGGGTCGGGCAAGACGCTGACCGCGTTTCTCGCGGCGCTCGACGGCCTGGTGCGCCAGGGCCTGCGGCCCGAAGGCCTGCCCGACGAGACCGTCGTGGTCTACGTCTCGCCCCTCAAGGCGCTCTCCAACGACATCCGGCTCAACCTCGACGCGCCGCTTTCGGGCATCCGTGCCGAACTCGCGGCGCTCGGGCTGCCCGAGGTCGAGATCCGCACCGCGGTGCGCACCGGCGACACGCCGCAGAAGGAGCGGCAGCTCGGCTACCGGCGCCCGCCGCACATCCTCGTGACCACGCCCGAGTCGCTGTACGTGCTGCTCGGCTCGGGCTCGGGCCGCCGCATGCTGTCGACCTTGCGCGCGGTGATCGTCGACGAGATCCACGCACTGGCCGATGGCAAGCGGGGCAGCCACCTCGCCTTGTCGCTCGAGCGCCTGCAGCACTTGTGCGGCGTGCGCCTGAGCCGCATCGGCCTGTCGGCCACGCAGAAGCCGATCGAGGAGGTGGCGCGCTTTCTCGTCGGCAGCGCGGCGGTGCACGGCGGCGTGGCCGACTGCCACATCGTCGACATCGGCTACGCCAAGCGGCGCGATCTGGCGCTCGCCTTGCCGCCCACGCCGCTCGGCGCCGTGATGTCGAACGACCAGTGGGAGCAGGTCTACCGCCAGCTCGCGGTGATGGCGCAGGAACACCGCACCACGCTCGTCTTCGTCAACACCCGGCGCATGGCCGAACGGGCGGCACGCCACCTCGGCGAGCTGCTCGGCAAGGACACGGTGGCCGCGCACCACGGCAGCCTTGCGAAGGAGGCGCGGCTCGATGCCGAACAGCGCCTCAAGCGCGGCGAGCTCACGCTGCTCGTGGCCACCGCCTCGCTCGAACTGGGCCTCGACATCGGCGACGTCGACCTCGTCTGCCAGCTCGGTTCGCCCCGTTCCATCGCGAGCTTCCTGCAGCGCGCGGGCCGGTCGGGCCACGCGGTGGGTGGCGTGCCCAAGGCGAGGCTCTTCCCGCAATCGCGCGACGAGCTGGTCGAGTGCGCTGCGCTGCTCGACTGCGTGCGCCGCGGCGAGCTCGACGCGCTGCACGTGCCGGCGGCGCCGCTCGACGTGCTCGCGCAGCAGATCGTCGCCGAGACCGCCTGCGAGGAGTGGGACGAAGCCGCGCTCTTCGAATTGGTGCGCCGCGCCTGGCCTTATGCGCAGCTTCCGCGCGAGCGCTTCGACGAAGTCGTGCGCATGCTCGCCGACGGCTACACCACGCGCCACGGCCAGCGCGGCGCCTACCTGCACCGTGACGCCGTGCACCAGCGCCTGCGCGAGCGCCGAGGTGCGCGCATGACGGCGCTCACCTCCGGCGGCACCATTCCCGAGACCGGCGACTACACCGTGCTGCTCGAGCCGCAGGCCGCCCCCATCGGCACGGTGCACGAAGACTTCGCGGTCGAAAGCCTGGCGGGCGACGTGTTCCAGCTCGGCAACACCAGCTACCGCATCCTGCGCATCGAGCCGGGCCGCGTGCGCGTCGAAGACGCGCAGGGCGCAGCGCCCAACATCCCCTTCTGGCTCGGCGAGGCCCCGGGGCGCAGCGACGAGCTGTCGTTCGGTGTGTCGCGCCTGCGTGAGCAGATCGGGCAGTGCCTGGCGGAGGGCGGGCCCGAGGCGGCGATGCAGTGGCTCGCAGGCTTCCTGAAGCTCGACGCCGAAGCGGCGCGCCAGCTCGTGGACCACCTCGCCCGCGCGGTCGCGGTGCTCGGCGAGCTGCCCACGCAGCAGTGCATCGTGCTCGAACGCTTCTTCGACGAATCGGGCGGCATGCAGCTCGTCGTGCACTCGCCTTTCGGCAGCCGGCTCAACCGCGCCTGGGGCCTCGCGCTGCGCAAGCGCTTCTGCCGGCAGTTCAATTTCGAGCTGCAGGCGGCGGCCACCGAAGACGCGATCGTGCTGTCGCTCTCGACCAGCCACAGCTTCCCGCTCGACGAGGTGGCGCGCTACCTGCATCCGAACACCGCGCTCGACGTGCTGGTGCAGGCGCTGCTGGATGCGCCGCTCTTCGGCGTGCGCTGGCGCTGGAACGCGACCAACGCGCTGGCACTGCCGCGCTTTGCCGGTGGCCGCAAGGTGGCGCCGCAGTTGCAGCGCATGCGCTCTGAGGACCTGCTCGCGTCCATCTTCCCCGACCAGGTGGCCTGCGGCGAAAACATCGTCGGCGACCGAGTGGTGCCCGAGCACCCGCTCGTCGCGCAGACGCTCGACGACTGCCTGCACGACGCGATGGATGCCGAGGGCTTCCTTGCGCTGCTGCGGCGCATCGCCTCGGGCGAGGTGAGGGTGGTGGCGCGCGACCTGCCGTCGCCCTCGCCCTTGGCCGCCGAGGCGCTGAGCGCACGGCCCTATGCCTACCTCGACGATGCGCCGATCGAGGAACGCCGCACGCAGGCCGTGCAGGCCCGGCGCTACGGCGATGCGCCGAGCGACGCCGGCGACCTCGGCCAGCTCGATGCCGACGCGATCGCCAGCGTGCGCGAAGAGGCCTGGCCGCAGCCGCGCCACGCCGACGAGATGCACGAGGCGCTGAACGGACTGGGCTTCGTGACCGCCGAGGAGGCCGAGCGCCAGGCAGGCTGGGTGGCATGGCTGGCCGCCCTGGCCGGTGACCATCGTGCGACACGTCTGCAGGCGGGGGCGCACGCGGTGTGGGTCGCCGCCGAGCGGCTGCTGCAGGTGACGCAGGTGCATCCGCAGGCCGCGCTGGCGCCGCTCATCGAGGCCCCGGCCGGCTACGACGTGCCTCCCGCCTCGCGCGAGGACGCGCTGCAGGAGCTGCTGCGCTCGCGCATGAGCGCGCTCGGGCCGGTGACGGTGCCGGCGCTCGCGCAGCAGTTCGGCGTGCCGGCGGGCGAGATCGAGCTCGCGCTGTCGGCGCTGCAGTCGGAAGGCTCGGTGATGCAGGGGCACTTCACGCCCGCCACGCAGCAGCTCGAATGGTGCGAGCGCCACCTGCTCGCGCGAATCCACCGCTACACGCTCAAGCGGCTGCGGCGCGAGATCGAGCCGGTCTCGCCGCGCGACTTCGCGCGTTTCCTGTTCGACTGGCAGCGCGTGGGCGCCGACAGCCGCGTGAGCGGGCCCGAGGCACTGGCCGGCGTGCTGTCGCAGCTGGAAGGCTTCGAGGCGCCCGCCGCGCTGTGGGAGGCCGAGCTGCTGCCGGCGCGCGTGAAGGACTACGCCTCCGCCTGGCTCGATGACCTGTGCACGGCCGGTCGCACGCTGTGGATGCGCCTGCGTCCGGTGGCGGTCGAGGCGCGTGCGGGCGGCGCGTCGCTGCGCAGCACACCGCTCCTGCTGCTGCCCCGACGCTCGGCGGCGCTGTGGGCCAGCCTCGCGCCGGCGGGCGTGGACGATGCGCAGCTGTCCTCGCGCGCACAGCGTGCCGTGGCCTACCTCGCCGAACACGGCGCCTCCTTCTTCGACGAGATCCTGCAGGGCACGCGCCTGCTGCAGGCCGAGCTGGAAGATGCGTTGAGCGAGCTCGTCGTGCGCGGCCGTGTCAACTGCGACAGCTACGCCGGCCTGCGTGCGTTGCTGGTGCCGGCCGCCAAGCGCGCCACCGCCGCGTCGCGGCAGCGCCGCCGTGTGCCGCTCTTCGGCATCGCAGACGCCGGCCGCTGGACACTGGTGCGCCAGCCGGTGTCCACGCAGGCGGCGCTGCCGGCCGAAGCGCTGGAGCATGTCGCGCGTGTGCTGCTGCGCCGCTACGGTGTGGTGGCCTGGCGCATCGTCGAGCGCGAGGCGGCGTGGCTGCCGCCGTGGCGCGAGCTGGTGCGTGTCTACCGCCGGCTCGAAGCCCGCGGCGAGATCCGCGGCGGCCGCTTCATCGACGGCAGCACCGGCGAACAGTTCGCGCTGCCCGACGCCATCGCCGAGATGCGCCGGGTGCGCCGCCAGCCGCCCGACGAGCAGCTCGTGTGCCTCGCCGCGTCGGACCCAGCCAACCTGCTCGGCACCGTGCTCGCCGGCCCGCGCCTGCCGCGCGTCGCGGGTTCGAAGGTGCTGTACCGCGGTGGCGTGCCCATCGCCACCAGCGTGGCGGGCGAGGTGCGGGCACTGGTCGACCTCACGCCCGCCGAACTGCAGGCCGCCACGCGGGCGCTGTCGCTCGAACCCGGCCTGCGCTTCCTGGAGATGAGCGCATGACCCCACCGCTGCACATCGGCATCGTCGGCTGTTCCGCCGAAGGTGCGGCCCTGTGCTACCGCACGCTGTGCGCCGAGGCGCCGGCGCTGCTGGGCCGGGCGCATGCGCACCCCGAGGTGTCGATGCACACGCCCTCGCTGCAGGCCTACGTCGACTGCCTCGACCGCGGCGACCGGCAGGGCGTGGCCGAGCTGATGCTGGCGTCGGCGCACAAGCTCGCCGCCATCGGCGCCGACCTGCTCATCTGCCCCGACAACACCATCCACCAGGCCTTCGACCTCGTGGCGCCACGCTCGCCCCGGCCCTGGCTGCACATCGCGCAGGAAGTGGCGCGTGCGGCGGAGGCGCGCGGCTTTCGGCGCGTGGGCATCACGGGCACGCACTGGCTGGTGCGCAGCGACGTCTATCCCGAGGCCATGCGCGCACACGGCATCGAGGCCGTGCGGCCGGCCGACGACGACCGCGACGAGCTGGGCCGCATCATCATGGACGAGCTGGTGGCCGGCATCGTCGCCCCGGCCTCGGTCGCGGCCTTGCAAGGCATCGTCGAGCGCCTGGCCGCACGCGGCTGCGACGCCGTGGTGCTGGGCTGCACCGAGCTCCCGCTGGTGCTGGGCGACCACAACTGCGTGCTGCCGACGCTCGACAGCACACGCCTGCTGGCCCGCGCGGCGCTGGCGCGGGCCGTCGCCGGTCAGCGCTCGGCCTGAACGGTGGCGAGCGCGGGTTGCGGCGTGCGCCGCGACCACACCAGTTCGTGGAAGAAGAAGGCGACGGTGTTGACCATCGGCTCGATCAACGCGACGGCGCTCGACACCTGCCAGCTTCCGGTGATGGCATAGGTGACGCCGAAGGCAACGCTGAAGTGCAGCACGGCGAAGCTGGTGGTCTTCTGGACATGACGGGCCATGGCGGACTCCTTGTTTCGAGGTGCTGCCAGTGTGGCCGAAGATGAGAATGATTCTCATCAAATCGGCCGATGGCGGCCATAGCCTCCACCGGCCGAGGGCGCTCAGAGCCCGGTCTGCGTCACGAACTTGGCGTTCAGGTAGGCGTCGATCGCCTCGCTGCCGCCTTCGGTGCCGTAGCCCGAGTCCTTGATGCCGCCGAAGGGCACCTCGGGCAGGGCCAGGCCGAAGTGGTTGATCGACACCATGCCACTTTCAATCGCGCTGCCGATGGAAGTCGCCGTCTTGAGCGACTTGGTGAAGGCATAGGCCGCGAGGCCGAAGGGCAGGCGGTTGGCCTCGGCCACCACCTCGTCGTAGGTCTTGAAGCGCAGGATGGGCGCGATCGGGCCGAAGGGCTCCTCGTGCAGGATGCGCGCGTCGGCCGGCACGTCGGTCAGCACGGTGGGCTCGAAGAAGTTGCCTTGCGAGCCGATGCGCTTGCCGCCGAGCGCGAGCTTGGCGCCCTTGGCCACCGCGTCGTCCACGAACATCTGCATCGCCTCCACGCGCCGGCTGTTGGCGAGCGGGCCCATGCGCGTGTCCTTCTGCAGGCCGTCGCCCACCTTGATCTGCGAGGCCGCGGCAACGAAGCCGTCGACGAACTGGGCGTACACCGATTCATGCACCAGGAAGCGCGTGGGCGAGACGCACACCTGCCCGGCGTTGCGGAACTTGGCACCCGCGAGCTGCCTGGCGGCCGAGGCCACGTCGGCATCGTCGAACACGATGGCCGGGGCGTGGCCGCCCAGCTCCATCGTGATGCGCTTCATGTGCTGGCCTGCGAGCGCCGCGAGCTTCTTGCCCACCGGCGTGGAGCCGGTGAAGGTGATCTTGCGGATGACCGGGTGCGGGATCAGGTACTCCGAGATTTCGCTCGGCACACCGAACACGAGGTTGACCACGCCGGCCGGCACGCCGGCGTCGGCATAGGCGCGGACGAGGGCGGCGCAGCTCGCGGGGGTTTCTTCAGGCCCTTTGAGGATCACCGAGCAGCCGGCGGCGAGCGCGGCCGACACCTTGCGCACCGCCTGGTTGATCGGGAAGTTCCAGGGCGTGAAGGCGGCCACGGGGCCGACCGGCTCCTTGATCACGAGCTGGCTCACGCCTTCCGCGCGCGGCGGCACGATCTGGCCGTAGGTGCGGCGCGCCTCTTCGGCGAACCAGTCGATCAGGTCGCCGGCCGACAGGACTTCGCCCTTGGCCTCGGCCAGCGGCTTGCCTTGTTCCAGCGTCATGAGCTGCGCGATCTCGTCGGCGCGCTCGCGCATCAGGTTGGCGGCCTTGCGCAGCACCTTGTAGCGCTCGAAAGCCGACACGGCGCGCCATTGCCTGAAGCCCTTGTCGGCGGCGGCCAGCGCCCGGTCGAGTTCGGCGGTGCCGGCGTGGTGCAGGCGGGCCAGCACCTGGCCGGTGGCGGGGTTGAGGATGGGTTCGCTCTTGCCGCTGGTGCCGGCGGTCCATTCGCCGTCGATGAACAGGGAGACGTCTGTGTACATGGGAGTCCTGGGCTGGGGGCGTTGAGGTGGCGCGTGGCGCGCGGAAACGCGATTGTTCCGCGTCCGCGAAGCCCAGGTTGTCGCCCAGGTTCAGCGTGCCGGGGGCACCGGGGCGGGCGCGGTGCGCGAGGCCGGCGCCGCAGGGGCGGGTGCGGTGGTCGGCGTGGCGGCGGCCGCCGGCGCTGCCGGGGCCGCCGCGGGTTC
>DASWSY010000686.1:0-9151 GCA_036402415.1 Rhizobacter sp.
CCGAGCGTCACCGCACGCCACACGGCCTAGCATCGGCCGGCATGACACCGCCGCCGCGCCACCTCGCCGTCGTGCTGGGCGCCCTGGGCGTGCTGGCGCTGCTGGCCATGCTCCTGGCCGACTGGGGCTGGGCCCGGCCGCTCGTGGTGCGCTACCTCGAACACAAGTCCGGGCGCGAGATCCGGGTCGACGAGCTGCAGGTCCGGCTCGACGCCGACTGGCAGCCCGTGGTCCACCTGCGCGGCCTGCACGTCGCCAACGCGCCCTGGGCCAGCGGCGGCAAGCCCTTCATCCGGGCCCGCGAGGCGAGCTTCACCTTCGACCGGGCCACGCTCTTCTCCGACCTGCGCGTGATGCGCGAGCTGCGCCTGGTCGACGCCGACGTCGACCTGCAGCGCCAGGCCGACGGCCTGCGCAACTGGCGCCTCACGCGTCCCGACGACCGCGGCCGCGGCCGCATGCGCATCCACCGCCTGCGCGCCGAGAACAGCCGCCTCACGTTGACCCACGACGGGCGTGGCCTCGTGCTCGCGGTGAGCAGCGCGCCGCTGGCGCAGTCGCAGGGCGGCTTCACGCAGCGCCTGGACTTCCGCGGCCGCTATGGCGGCGCCGAATGGTCCGGCCAGGCCGAGGCCGGCCCGGTGCTGAGCATGGTCGACACCGGCGAGCGTTTTGCGCTGCGTGGCGAAGCGCGCAGCGGTGACACCACGCTTGCGCTGCAGGGCGAGATCGCCGACCTGCTGCAGATTTCGGCCGCCGACGCCACGCTCACGCTGCGCGGCCAGAGCCTGGCCCAGCTCCAAGCCTTCCTGCAGCGCGCGCAGTGGCCCGAGTCGCGGCCCTACCGCTTCGACGGCCGGCTGTTGCGCGAGGGCCCGCGCTGGGTGGCACGCGGCGCACGCCTGCAGATCGGCCGCTCGGAGCTCGCGGGCGACGCGCACTACACCCCCGCCCGCGCGCAGCGCCACGGCCGCGCGCGGCTCGACGCCACGCTGCGCAGCGAGCGGCTGCGCGTGGAAGACCTGCCGTCGCGCCACGGCGCCGCCGTCTTCGCCACGCAAGCGACGCCACGTGAGGGGTCGAACGGCCGCTCGACCCGCGTGTTGCCGCAGCGCGAGCTGTCGCTCGACGCCCTGCGCAAGCTCGATGGCGAGCTCCGCCTGCAGGTCGCACGGCTCGAGCTGCCGAAGTGGCCCGCCGCAACGGGCCTGCAGCTCGCGGCCACGCTCGCGGGCGGCGACGTGCAGGTACAGCTTCAGCGCGGCGAGCTCGGCGGCGGCCAGTGGCAGGGCCGCTTCGGGCTCGACGCCCACGCCGAGACACCCGCCGTGGCGCTCGACCTGAAGGCACGCGGCGTGAAGCTCACCGAGCTCTGGCCCGCGCTCGCCCAGCAGCCCGGCGTGCAGTGGCCGGCCGTGGACGGCAGCCTCACGCTCACCACGCTCGGCCCGTCGCTCGCGAGCTGGTGGCGCGGCCTCGACGGCCGGCTCGACCTGCACGCCGCGGGCGGCAGCCTTCCGCGCAAGCTGGACGCGCGCCTCGGCCTGCACGCCGGCCGCCTGCTGGGCTCGCTCATCGGCGGCGACAAGCCGGTGCCCATCCGCTGCGGCACGCTGTCGCTCGCGTTCTCGGGCGGCGTGGGCCGCACGCGCGTGCTGGTGCTGGAAACCGAACGCACGCAGGTCAGCGGCACCGGCAGCGTGCGCCTGGCCGACGAAAGCTGGGCGGTGGTGCTGACGCCGCAGCCGCACGGCGGCACGTTGCCGGCATCGATCGTCGCGCAGGGCACGTTCCGCGGCGGCAAGGTCGAGCTCGGCCAACGGGAAGCGGCGACTTCGGCCGCACGCTGCGGCTAGGGGCCTGCCAACCCTAGAGCAGGCCCTGCGCGTCGTCGTGCTGCCAGCCGTCCACCGGCGTGGCGCGGGCAAGCGCCATCCACAGCGGCAGCGACATCGCACATGCGCGCTTCGGCGCCGGGCGAAGCACCTCCAGCGCGGCCCCATCGGCCGCCATCACGCCGAACTCGGGCGGGATCTCGTCGGCCTCGGCGATGCCCCGCGCGATCACATACCAGCACTCGCCCGACAACTGCCGGTAGGCATTGCGCTTGGCGTCGCGGCGCAGGTCCGACAGCAGGTCGGCGCGGCTCACCTTGATCTCGTGCACGATGGGCTCGACGTAGGCCTCCACCGTGGTGTGGCGGATCGAGAACACGTCGGGCATCGCCATCACCCACTGCGCCGCGTCGCCCTCGCCCACCTTCGCCCGCAGCGCGAGGCCACGCCAGGCCAGGCGGCCGGCACGCGTCATCTCGCGCGCCACGCGCTCGACCAGGTCCTCGTGCGCATCACGCCGTGCGCGGTTGTGCTGCAGCGTGTCGGCCAGGAGCGCGATGCCGGCGTCGGTCACGCGCAGCGTCTCGTGGCCGCTCGCATGGCGCACACGTTCCAGCAGGCCGGCGGCCAGCAGCTCCACTTCCACCAGGTCCTGGCAGGGCCAGCCCGCCGAGCGCCAGATCTCGCGCAGGCGGCGACTGTGTGCAACCGTCAAACCCGCCATGTCAGGCTCCGCGCAAGGCCTGCACGATGAAGCGCCCCTTGGCCTCGGTCTCGGCGAGCTCCTGGGCCGGGTCGGAGTCGGCCACCACCGCGCCGCCGAGCTGCACCATGACGCGCGAGCCGTGGACGATGGCGGTGCGGATCACCACCGACAGGTCGACCGCACCGCTCGCGTCGAAGTAGCCGATGGCCCCCGCATACGGCCCGCGACGCACCGGCTCCAGCGCCTCGATGATCTCCATCGCCCGCACCTTGGGCGCGCCGGTCATCGAGCCGGGCGGCCAGCAGGCACGCAGCAACGCGGCCACGCCCTGGTCGTCGCGCAGCGTGGCGCGGATCGTGGAGACGAGCTGCCACACGCTCGGATGCGGCTCGGCCTCGAAGAGGCGCTCGACCTTCACGCTGTGCACGAGCGCGAGGCGCTGCGCCTCGTCACGCACCGGGTCGGCGTCGCGCGGCAGCGTGCCCTTGATCGGCCGCGCGGTGACCACGCGGCCCTCGGGCGTGAGCTCGAGCTTGAGGAAGCGCTCGGGCGAGACGCTCGCGATTGCGAAGCCCGTGCCCGGCAGGTAGGCGGAAAACGGGGCCGGGTTGTGTGCCGTCAGCGCGCGGTACAGGGCAAAGGGGTCGCCCTCGAAAGGCGCTTCGAGACGATGCGAGAGGTTGGCCTGGAAGATGTCGCCGGCGGCGATGAAGTCGAGCACCTGCTGCACCTGCTGCAGGTAGCGCGCAGGCGACGTGCGCGACTGCAGCACACCCGCGGCGAAGCGGCCGGCACTCGGTGTGCGTGCGGCGGCACAGGCCCGTGTGGAGGCCCACACGCGCTCGCGCGCGCCGGCCTCGCCCCAGGGCGTGGGGCATTCGCACCAGTACCACTGCGAGGCGGCGTGGTCGAAGGCGTAGAGGTGGTCGCACAGGTGCAGGCGCAGCGCCGGCAGCGCCGGCTCGTCGGCCGCGATCACCGGCAGGCGCTCGACGAAACGCGCCAGGTCGTAGCCCAGGTGGCCCACCAGCCCGCCCGCGAATCCGAGGCCCGTGGGCCTGGGGGTGTGGCCTGCCGGCAGCGATGAGCGCACCGCGTCGATCGCCTCGAAGGGGTCGGCCCATTCGCCCAGCACACGCTTGCTGACACTTCCGGTGAGCACAGTGCGCGCACCACGCGTCTCCAGGGTCGCCACCGCCGGCCCCGCGACCCACGACCAGCCCCCCAGCCCGGGCATCTGCTTGCTGCTTTCGAGCAGTACCGTGCCGTCGACCGCGCCCAGGCGCGCGTAGAGGTCTTGCGGCGTCGCGTCGAGCGTGACCGGTACGATGCTGGGTTTCATTCGGGAAGCACAACAAGAAGCAAATGAGTGTAGATCGACAACCCTTTCCACCCGACGCACGCCACGCCCCGCTGCTGCGTGCGCTGATGGCGCTCGACGGCTCGACCACGCGCGTGTGCGAAGCGATCGCGCAGGCGCCGATGCAGGTCGAGCTGCTCTCGCAGCAGCAGACCGACCGCGTGCCGCAGGCGGTGCGCGACCAGCTCGGCGGCGCGCAGTACCTGCACCGCGTGACGAGCCTGCACGCGCATGGCCACGTGCTGATGGACAACCTCTCGTACACCCGCCTCGACGCGGTGCCCGACTGGTTTCTCGAGCAGCTCCACGAAGGCAAGGCGCCCATCGGCCATCTGCTGCAGCGCCTCTTCGTGAAGCGCGAGCCGCTCGCGCGCAGCGCCGAGATCGAAGACGCCCTGTGGCAACACGTGGGCCACCCCGACCCGCGCGCGAGCCGGTGCTACCGCATCGTCACCGAGCAGGGCCCGCTGATGCTGATCTTCGAAGCCTTCCGCCAGGGCATGGTGGTGGACGCATGAGCAATTCCTTGCCCGAACGCAGCCGGCGCGCGGTCTGGCACCCGTGCAGCCAGATGAAGCAGCACGAGACCGCAGCGCTGCTGGCCGTGGCCCGCGCCCAGGGCGTGTGGCTGCACGACCCCGAAGGCAGGCGCTACCTCGACGGCATCAGCTCCTGGTGGGTCAACCTCTTCGGCCACGGCCATCCGCACATCACCGCCTCGCTGCACCGCCAGCTCGATACGCTCGCCCACGTGATGCTGGCCGGCTGCACCCACGAGCCGGTGGTGGCGCTGTCTGAAAGACTCGGCCAGCTCACCGGCCTGGGCCACGCCTTCTACGCGAGCGACGGCGCCTCGGCCACCGAGATCGCGCTCAAGATGAGCGCGCATTTCTGGCGCAACCAGGGGCGCTTCCGCAAGACCCGCTTCATCGGCCTGCGCAACGGCTACCACGGCGAGACCGCCGGCGCGCTGTCGGTCACCGACATCCCGCTCTTCCGCGACGCCTACGGCCCGCTGCTGCGCGTGAGCGCCACCGTGCCCACGCCCGACGCACGCAAGGCCGCGCCCGGCGTGTCGGCCGAGGAGCACGCCCGGCACTGCGCGCAGGCGCTGCAGAGCTACCTCGAAGTGCACCACGCCGAGACGGCCGCGCTGATCCTCGAGCCGCTGGTGCAGTGCGCCGCGGGCATCGCCACCTACGACGCCGGCTACCTGCGCGAGGCCCGCGCGCTGTGCGACCGCTACGAGGTGCACCTGGTGGCCGACGAGATCGCGGTCGGCTTCGGCCGCACCGGCACGCTCTTCGCGTGCGAGCAGGCGGGCGTGCGACCCGACTTCATGTGCCTGTCGAAAGGCCTCACCAGCGGCACGCTGCCGCTGTCGCTGGTGCTCACCACCGACGCCGTCTACGAGGCCTTCTACGACGACCGCGTGGCGCGCGGCTTCCTGCATTCGCACTCGTACACCGGCAACCCGATGGCCTGCCGCGCGGCGCTGGCGGTGCTCGAGGTCTTCGAGCAGCGCGACTGGATGGCCGCCAACCGCGAGACCGCGGCGCGCCTCACGGCGCTGTGCGCGCCGCTCGTGCAGCACGAGAAGGTGCTGCGCACGCGCCAGATCGGGATGATGTGGGCCTTCGACATCGACACCGACGACCCGGGCTTCGCGCGCCGCTACCACGCGGCCGCGCTGCAACGTGGCCTGCTGCTGCGCCCCATCGCCAACACGCTGTACTTCATGCCGCCGTACGTGATCGACGAAGAAGAGTCGGCGTGGCTGGCGCAGGGCGCGCTCGCGGCCTTGGACGACACCCTCGCCGCATGACGCACGGCATCTTCGTCACGGGCACCGACACCGAAGTCGGCAAGACCCTCGTCAGCTCGGCGCTGCTGCTGCACCTGCGCCAGAAGCATGCCCGCGTGGTCGGCATGAAGCCAGTGGCCGCGGGCACCGTGCCGATGGCGCACGGCGAGGACAACGAAGACGCCGTGGCCCTGCGCGCCTGCAGCTCGATCCCGGTGCCCCGCGAGCTCGGCAACCCCTACTGCCTGCCGCTGCCGATGTCGCCGCACCTGGCCGCGCGTGCGGCCGGCGTGCGCATCGAGCTGCCGGTGCTGATCGACCGATACCAGCAGCTGGCCGCACAGGCCGACGCCGTGGTCGTCGAAGGGGCCGGCGGCTTCTTCGTGCCCCTCAACGAACGCGAGACCGGCGCCGACCTTGCACAGGCGCTGCAACTGCCGGTCCTGCTCGTCGTCGGCCTGCGCCTGGGCTGCCTCAACCACGCGCTGCTCACCGCCGAGGCCATCCGCGCCCGGGGTCTGCGGCTGGCCGGCTGGGTGGCGAACCGCCTCGACCCGCGGATGGCCTCGCCCGATGACAACATCGCCTACCTTCAGGAGCGCCTCGACGCGCCACTGTGGGCCGACGTGCCGCGCATGGCCACCCCGGACCCGCGGCGCATCGACTGGCACGACGCCGCGGACATCGCCCCTTGACCCACGACCACCCCGCCTGCCTGGCCGCGCTCGATGCCGCGGCCCTGCGCCGCACGCGCCGCACCGTCGACGCGAAGGACGGCCCGCGGCTCATCGTCGACGGCCGGCCGCTGCTGACCTTCGCCAGCAACGACTACCTCGGCCTGGCCCAGCACCCGGCGCTGATCGCCGCCGCGCAGGCGGCGGCCGCGCGCTACGGCGTGGGCGCCACCGCCTCGGCGCTGGTGTGCGGGCACGAGGCACCGCACCAGGCGCTGGAAGAAGAACTGGCCGCCTTCGTCGGCCGTGCGCGCGCGCTCTACTTCGGCTCGGGCTACCTGGCCAACGTGGGGCTGGTGCCGGCGCTGGTGGGCCGTGGCGACGCGGTGTTCAGCGATGCGCTCAACCACGCCTGCCTGATCGACGGCGTGCGGCTGTCGCGCGCCGACACGCAGGTCTACCCGCACCTCGACCTCGCCACCCTCGGCCACCAGCTTGCCGTGTGCACCGCCACGCGCAAGCTCGTCGTCACCGACGCCGTCTTCAGCATGGACGGCAGCATCGCCCCGCTGCCGGAACTGGTGGCCTTGTGCGAGCAGCACGACGCGCTGCTGCTGATCGACGACGCGCACGGTTTCGGCATCCTCGGGCCCGACGGACGCGGCACGGCGCAGCACTTCGGCGTGCGCTCGCCGCGCCTGCTGTACATGGCGACCTTGGGCAAGGCCGCCGGCAATGCGGGAGCCTTCGTCGCGGGTGAGAGCGACACGATCGAATGGGTGATGCAGCGCGCCCGCACCTACATCTTCGCGACCGCCGCGCCGGCGATGGTCGTGGCCGCCGCCCGCGCGAGCCTCGCCGTGCTCGTCGACGAGCCCTGGCGCCGCGAGCACCTGGCCGCACGCGTGGCACAGCTCCACGAAGGCCTGGCCGGCTCGCCGTGGCGCCTCCTGCACTCGCCCACCGCGATCCAGCCGCTCGTGATCGGCGCGAACCAGCCCACGCTCGACCTTGCCGCCGCGCTGCAGGCCCAGGGCCTCTGGGTGCCGGCCATCCGCCCGCCCACCGTGCCCGAGGGCACGGCGCGCTTGCGCATCTCGCTGTCGGCAGCGCACGGCGAGCGTGACGTGGCGCGGCTGGTCGAGGCGCTGTCGGCGCTGCAGCGCTGACCCTTCGATCCGGCCCGAAGCATCACCCGGCCGCGACGGGCGAGACTGGCGCATGACCTCTTCCGCCCTGCTCTCCGCCCCGTCGAGTCCCGACCCGTACCCGCTCTATGCCGCGCTGCGCCGCGCCCACCCGGGCGGGCTGCACCACGATCCCACGCTCGGGCTGTGGGTGGCGAGCAGCGCCGCCGCCGTCGAGGCGGTGCTGCGCCACCCCGGCCTGCGGGTGCGCCCCCCGGCCGAGCCGGTGCCGAACACGGTGGCCGGCACCCCCGCGGGCGCCGTGTTCGGCGGCCTGATGCGCCAGAACGACGGCCCGGCCCACACGCGTGGCAAAGCCTGGGCCACCGCCTTCCTGTCGGGCGAATGGCCGGTCGGCGGCGTGGTGCGCGAGCTGGTGGCCGCCGGCGTCTCGCCGCGCGCACGGCCCCTCGACGAGCTGCTCTTCGACGCCCCGCTGCGGGTGCTGTGGCAGCTCCTGCACGGCACCCCCGCGGGCGACGGGCTGGCGCGCGAGGTGCGTGCGCTCGTCGCCGCGTGGTCACCGGCCGCCGACGACCGCACCCGCGAAGCCGGAAGTGCGGCGGCCGCCGCCTTGCTGGACCAGCTCCAGGGCGACGCCAACCGCGTGGGCCTCTTCACCCAGACCTGCGAGGCCACCGCCGGCCTGATGGGCGCGGTGCTGGTGGCGCTGCAGCGCGAGCCGGGCCTGCGCGCCCGGTGGCTCGACGATGCCCAGCTCGACGAGCCACTTGCCCTGGAAGCAGCCCGGCACGACGCCCCGGTGCAGAACACGCGCCGCTTCGCCCCCGTCGACGTCACCGTGCACGGCCAGGACCTGAAGGCCGGCGAGGCGATGCTGGTGCTGCTGGCGAGCGCCAACCGCGACCCCGCCGCCAACCCCGAGCCCGACCGCTTCGACCTGCACCGCACGGCGCCGCGCTGCTACACCTGGGGCCTGGGCGGCCACGCCTGCCCGGGTGCGGCGCTGTCGCGCCGGATCGCCATGGCGCTGCTGCGCGCCTGGCACGAGGACGATGCCGCCGGCCTCGACGCGGCCACCCGCCGCTGGCACCACCGCCCCTCGCCCAACGGGCGCCTGGCGCAGTTCGCCATCTGAGGGACTTCCTCTAACCGCCGGCACCATGGCGCGCCTAGCATCGCGCCCATGACTGCCTACCCCCACCTGCTCGCCCCGCTCGACCTCGGCTTCACCACCCTCAAGAACCGCGTGCTGATGGGCAGCATGCACACCGGGCTGGAAGACGGCCGCAAGCACTTCCCGGCGATGGCCGCCTTCTTCGCCGAGCGTGCGCGCGGCGGCGTGGGGCTGATGGTGACGGGCGGCTTCGCCCCCAACATCGAAGGCTGGGCCAAGCCCTTCGCCGGCACGCTGTCGACGCACGCGGCCGCGAAGCGCCACCAGCTCGTGACCGATGCGGTGCACGCCGAAGGCGGCAAGATCGCGCTGCAGATCCTGCACACCGGGCGCTACGGCTACCAGCCCTTCTGCGTGGCGCCTTCGCGCATCCAGTCGCCCATCTCGCCCTTCACGCCGCGGGCGCTCAGCGCGCGTGGCATCGAACGTCAGATCAAGGCCTTCATC
>DASWSY010000687.1:0-8240 GCA_036402415.1 Rhizobacter sp.
CGGGTGGATCACGTAGATGGCGTAGGCGCGGCGCGAGAGCTTCTGCCACAGCGCAGACGAGGCCGGTGCCCCCGGCCTCACCGCGCGCAGCAGCAGCGTGAGGATCACGCCCCATGCCACGAAGGGCTCCCAGAAGGCATAAAGCAGGGCCGGCAGGCTCAAGCCGCCCATCGGGTTGCCCGTGAGCGCGGGCACCAGCTTGCCGAGCACCATGGGCAATGCCAGCACCGGCAGCGCACACCAGGCGATACGCCGCCACAGGCGCACCTGGTCGGGCACCGGCGCCTGGGCCATCTGTTCCAGCCAGCCCCGCCGTGCCGCCATGTAGCCCGCGGCGAAGAGGATCACGTAACTGGCGAAGTAGCCGAGCTGCAGGCCCCACACGTTCACGCCCACCGGCCACCACAGCCGCAGCGTGAAGGCGACCGTGCCGCAGGCCAGTGCCGCGAGCAGCAGCCTGCGGTTGGACGGAAACGTGGTGCTGCTGGGCGCCGAGGGCCGCAGCCGGTGCCACAGCAAGGCGACGCCGCCGAAGATGAGCAGGGCCTGCGCGAACCACAGCGGCCCGGTCTCGAAATGGCCGCGCGCCCACAGGCCGGCGTAGACCTCGCCGATGCTGCGTCCGCGGGTGGCGCCTTGCACCATCGCGATCGTGAGCGGCCCCAGCAGCAGCCCGAAGGCGAGCAGCGGCAGGCCCAGGCGCAGCAGGCGGTCGCGCACGAAGCCGACGGCGGTCTTGCGCGCCAGCGAGCCCGGCGTGAAGTAGCCCGCGATCAGGAAGAAGAGCCCCATGAACCAGGCCTGGTTGATGGCGCAGAAGATCGTGAGCAGCAGCGACGAGGGTGCGTCGTTGGTCGGCAGCTCGCGGTAGAACCAGCCCCCCGAGCCGCCGTAGGTGATGGAGGTGTGGTGGAAGACGACCAGCAGCGTCACGCCGGCCTTGAGCCGGTCGAGGCCGTCGTGCCGGTCGCCTGCGTCAGCCATCGACGGGCTCCGCTGGGGTGTCGAGGAGGCGCTGGTAGAACGCAAGGTCGAGCCAGCGCCCGAACTTGAAGCCGGCCTGGCGGATGGTGCCGGCGTGCGTGAAGCCCAGGCTCTCGTGCAGCGCAATGCTGCCGGCGTTGGTGGCGTCGATGCCGCCGATCAGCGTGTGCACGTTGCGCGCCTGCGCGGCCTCGACGATGGCCCCGAGCAGCGTGCGGCCGAGGCCCTTGCCGCGGTGGTCCTTGTGCACGTAGATGGAATGCTCCACCGAGTACTTGTAGGCCGGCCAGGCGCGGAAGGTGCCGTAGCTCGCGAAGCCGAGCAGCGTGCCGGCCTCGTCCTCGAGCCCGATCACCGGGAAGCCGTTGGCCCGCTTGGTGGCGAACCAGCCGACCATCGACTCGGGCGCACGCGGCTTGTAGTCGTAGAGCGCGGTCGAGGTGACGATGGCCTCGTTGAAGATGTCGAGGATGGCGCCGGCGTGGCGCGCTTCGGTGCAGTCGATGAGGTTCATGGGGGTCTGGCGTTCAACGGCCCTTGAAGGCCGGCATGCGTTTCTCGGCCCAGGCGGCGGCGCCTTCCTTCAGGTCGTCGGAGGCCGCGGCGCGGGCGATGTCGCGCTGCAGGTCGATGGCGTCGAGCGTGCCGCGTGCGATGCGGGTCAGGTGCTTCTTCATGCCCAGCAGCGCAAGCGGCGCCATGTTCGACAAGGTGTCGGTGAGCTGGTCGGCGGTATGCGTCAGTTCGTAGGCCGGCACCAGGTGCGTGAGGAAGCCGCAGGCATGCATCTCTCTCGCGCCGATCTTCTCGGCGGTGAGGAAGAGCCGCTTGGCCATGTTGACGCCCAGCCGGCTCACGTAGCGCTCCATGCCGCGCTGGTAGAAGTGCAGGCCCAGGCGTGCGGCCGGCATGAACATGTCGACCGCGTCGCAGCCGATGCGGAAGTCGCAGGCGAGCGCCATGTCGGTGCCCCCGCCGTACACGCCACCCTGCAGCACCGCGATGGTGACGGGGCGGGCGTCCTCGATCGCGTCGACCATCTGGTCGAAGCTCACGTCGCGGGCGCTGCCGATCTGGCCGATGTCGTAGCCGCTGCAGAAGTACTTGCCCTCGGCCTGCAGGCGCAGCACCAGCACCTCGTCGCGGGCGTTGATCTCGGCCACGTGGGCGGCGAGCGCCGCCAGGTCTTCGGGGGCCAGCCGGTTGGCCTGCTGCGGCCGGCGCAGCGTGAGGGTGGCGACGTGGTCGCGGATCGAGAGCTCGGGGGTCATGCCCCCGATTCTCTCTGGCCGGCCGCCGCGCGACTAGCGTCCCTTGAACGCCGGCGGGCGCTTTTCCATGAAGGCCTGGCGGCCTTCGATGTAGTCCTCGCTGTTGAAGCACTGGTCGATCAGTGCGGCCACCTGCGAGGCGTCGGTGCGCGAATAACGCTCGAAGGTGTTGACCGCCGCCTTGGCCGCGCGGATCGTGAGCGGTGCGTTGCGGGCGAGCGTTCCGGCGTACTGGCGCACGTGCTCTTCCAGGGTGGCCTCGGGCAGCACGGCGTTGACGAGGCCCATGCGCAGCGCTTCGGGCGCGTCGAAGAAGCGCGCGCTGAAGAGGATGTCGCGCGCCGACGACGGCCCCACCAGGCGCGCGAGCGCGGCCACGCCGCTGTAGTCGTAGCCCAGGCCGAGCCTCGCGGCCGGGATGCCGAAGGTCGAGCCTTCGGAGGCGAAGCGCACGTCGGCGCTCAACGACACCGCCAGCCCACCGCCGATGCAGAAGCCCTGGATCATCGCGATCAGCGGCTTGTCGAGCTTGCCTAGCCACTGGCGGCCGGCCTCGGCCACGTCGCCGTACTGCTTGCGCTGTTCGGCGTTGGAGCGCTTCTCGCCGAACTCGGAAATGTCGGCACCCGAGGCGAAGGCCTTGCCGCCGGCGCCCTTCATCACCACCACGCGCACCGCGTCGTCGTGCTGGAAGGCGGCCAGCGCATCGCCGAGCCCGGCCCACATCTCCAGCGAGATCGCATTGCGCCGCTCGGGGTTGTTGAAGGTGAGCCAGCCGATGCCGCCCTCCACCGTGGCGAGCAGCTTGTCGGTTTTCAGGGGGATGGTGCTCACGCGATGGCTCCTTGGGCTTGCAGTTGGTCGATGTCGGTGTCGGCGTAGCCCAGTTCCTGCAGCAGCTCGCGGGTGTGTTCGCCGGGGTCGGGCGCGGCGTGGTGGAAGGCCTCGGGGTGCGGGAAGCGCGACAGGTTGATCGGCGTGCGCACGAGCTCGACCGCCCCGAGCGCGGGGTGCGGCGCCGGGCGCGTCATGCGCAGGTGGCGGGTCTGCTCGTCCTCGAAGGCCTGGCCGATGTCGTTGATCGGGCCGCAGGGCACGCCCGCAGCGTTGAGCTTGTCCACCAGCTCGGCGCTCGTGAACCGGCGGGTGACGGTGTTGAGGTCGACGTTCAGGCGCTGCTTGTGCTTCACGCGCGAGCGCACGTCCACGTAGTCGGGGTCGTGGAAGAGGTCGCCGGCGCCGAGCGCCTGGCACAGCGCGGCCCACATCTTCTGCGTGCTGGCGGCCAGGTTGACCAGGCCATCACTCGCCTCGTACACGCCCATGGGCACGGCGGTCGGATGGAAGTTGCCCTGCTGCTGCGGCACCTCGCCGCTCATGGTGTAGCGCGCACCCTGGAAGTCGAGCTTGCTGAGCATGGCTTCGAGCAGCGAGGTGTGCACCCATTGGCCCTCGCCCGTGTGCTCGCGGTGCAGCAGCGCGAGCAGGATGCCCTGGCCGAGGAACATGCCGGCCGAGGTGTCGCTCACCGCGATGCCCGTGCGCATGGGGCCGCGGCCGGGCTCGCCGGTGATCGACATCAGGCCCGCCAGGCCCTGCACGATCTGGTCGACGCCGGGGCGGTCGCGGTAGGGCCCGCTCTGGCCGAAGCCGGAGATGCTCGCGAGGACGATGCGCGGATTGATGGCCTTGAGCTGTTCGTAGTCGAGGCCGAGGCGCGCCTTCACGTCGGCGCGGAAGTTTTCCACCACCACGTCGGCGCGCTGCACCAGCGCGTGCAGCAGCGCGAGGCCCTTGGGGTGCTTGAGGTCGATGCACAGGCTGCGCTTGTTGCGGTGCAGGTTCTGCTCGTCGGCCGCACGGCGTAACGCTCCGGTGATGTTGCCGCCCGCCTGCTGGGGCGGCGCCTCGATGCGGATCACGCGCGCGCCCCAGTCGGCGAGCAGGCGCACGGCGGTCGGGCCGGCGCGGGCGATGGTGAGGTCGAGCACGGTGTAGCGTGCCAGCGGAAGTGTCGTGTGCATGGCTTGGGTCAGCGTGCGTACAGCGAGCTGCCCGGATGAAAGGCGGGGATGCGGCCGATGGCCACCCGCTCGGCGCCGCGTGGGTCGTGGACGACCTGGGTGTCGGCCGAGAAGACCATCGTCGCGCGCTCGTCCAGCGCGTAGGCGGGCCAGGGCGGCAGCAGTGGATGGCCGGGGTTGCCCGTGCGCGCGAACTGCGTCCACGCGGCCATCATCTGGCGCTCGAGACGGGGCAGCTCGGGCCCGTCGCCGGTGAAGGCCCGCGCCAGCGCGACCTGGCCGAAGACGAAGGGGATCTCGGCGGTGTGCGGCGACATGAACTTGCCGCCGAAGGCAGGGGTTTCCCACGCGAATTCGTAGGCATAGACGGGCGCCGTGCCCTGCTTCACCTTCTGCTCGGCACCGGTGATGTTGTTGAGGCGATAGAGGTAGTCGCTCGCGATGTAGGCGAGCAGCTCGCTGCCGGAAGCGTTCGGGTGGTGCTGCTCGTAGACGGCGATCACGGCACCGGCCTGCGCGTCGTCGACACGCAGGAAGCGCCTGATGCGCTGGCGGGCCTCGTCGCCGTCGACGGTGAAGTTCGTCGGGTCGGCCGCGAGGAAGAAGGTCGCCTCGGTGCGCGTGTGGCCGATCATCAGCGGCACCTGCGCCGACACCTCGGGCGCCCTCGGATGAAACGGATGCCGCGTGAGCGTGCGGCCGTCGATGACCGGGCGGAAGCTGTCCTGCCCGTGGCTTGCGCCGATCACCGACTGCATCGCATGCAGCAGCGTCTCGTGCGGCACCGCCTGCAAGGCCGCGAAGTCGCCCTCGGGCAGCTCCAGCTTCTGGAACAGCTTGCGCGTGGCCGCTTCGCATTCGTCGCGCGGCTGCACCCGAAAGCCCGACGACGAGCTCTGCACGATGGCACGGTGGAAGAGGCCCTTGGCTTCTGACATCGCCATCAGGATGGCCACCTTCGCGCCGCCGCCCGACTGGCCGAAGAGCGTGACGCAGCCGGGGTCGCCGCCGAAGCGTTCGATGTTCTCCTGCACCCAGTGCAATGCAGCCACGAGGTCGAGCATGCCGGCGTTGCCTGCGTCGGCGAAGCGCTCGTCGCCGCCCGTCAGCGGGCACAGGTAGCCGAAGAGGTTGAGCCGGTGGTTGACGGTGACGACCACCACGTCCTGCGCCTGCGCAAGCGGGCCGCCGTCGTAGACCTGCGAGCTGCCCGAGCCGATGGCGAACGCGCCGCCGTGCAGCCACACCATCACCGGGCGTTTGGCTGCGTCCGCAGCCGGCGTGAAGACGTTGAGCACCAGGCAGTCTTCGCCCAGCGGGGCGTCGCTTGCCAGCCACTGGAAGAGCCGCGTGCGCGGCGTGACGATCTGCGGGCAGCTCGGGCCGTAGGCCGTGGCGTCACGCACGCCCTGCCACGGCGCGGCGGGCTGCGGCGGGCGGAAGCGGTTCGCCCCGGCCGTGGAGGCGGCGTAGGGCATGCCCTTGAAGGCGAGGCCGTGTGCGCTGCGGGTGCCGCGCACCTCGCCCAGTAAGGTCGAGACGATCGGTTCTGCCATGGCCTTATCAGATATATCTGATAAGGCTATAGATATGCGATCCGGGCGTCAACGGGCCTTGCCCGGAGTCGGTCTTTCGAAGCGTCGCTGGCGCTTCAGCCTGCTTACGCGTGCCCCTTGACGTGCTTGTCACGCAGCTCGCGCTTCAAGACCTTGCCGATCGCGCTGCGCGGCAGCTCGTCGATGTAGTGCACCGCCGAGACCCGCTGCGTCTTGCCGACCTGGTGGGCGAACCAGTCCTGCAGCGCCTGCTCGGTGATCGGCTCGCCGGGCTTCTTGACCACGTAGGCCACCGGCGTCTCGCCCCAGGCCTCCGACGGCACGCCCACCACCGCCACGTCGGCCACGGCCGCGTGCTGGCGCATCACGGCCTCGAGGTCGCTCGGGTAGATGTTGAAGCCGCCGCTGATGATCATGTCCTTCTTGCGGTCCATGAGCGTGAGGAAACCGTCTTCGTCGAAGCGGCCCACGTCGCCGGTGCGGATGAAGCGCTCGCCTTCGGGGCTGGTCCACTCGGCGTCGCGGGTCTTCTCGGGCTGCTGGTGGTAGCCGGTCATCATCGAGACGCTGCGGCCCACCACCTCGCCCGTCTCGCCCTGCGGCACGACCTTGCCGTGCTCGTCGATCAGGCGGATGTCGTGGCCCTCGGCCGGCTTGCCCACCGTGTGCAGCTTGTGGGGGTAGGTGTGCGCTTCGAGGATGCAGGTGCCGCCGCCTTCGGTCATGCCGTAGAACTCGACCAGGCCACCGGGCCAGCGCTTGAGGATGTCGGCCTTGAGCGGTGCACCGAAGGGCGCGCTGGTGCAGAACTTGAACTTGAAACTCGAGAGGTCGAACGAGTCGAACTCCGGCACGGCCATGATGCGCGAGTACTGCACCGGCACGAGCATGGTGTGGGTCACGCGGTGCTTCTGCGCCAGTTCGAGATAGCCCCTGGCATCGAACTTCGGCATCAGCACCACGGTGCCGCCCCAGGCGAGGGTGGGGAAGAAGACGACGAGCGTGGTGTTGGAGTACAGCGGCGTGGCAAGGATGGTGACGCCACCCGGGCCGTATTGGTAGGCATCGCCGCCGCGGCGCACGTGTGCCCAGCGCATCTTGTGCGGCTGCACGATGCCCTTCGGCGTGCCGGTGGTGCCCGAGGAGTAGATGATGTTGAAGGCCCAGTCGGGCTTGGGCTTCACGTCCTTGAAGCTGGTGCCGAAGGGTGCGACCCAGTCGACGAGTTGCTCCCCCACGGGCGAGCCATCGAGCGAGACGCGCGGGATGCCGAGCGCTTCGGCCGCGTTCACCGCCTCGGCGGTGGCTTCTTCGGTGAAGAGAATCTTGGCGTCGGCATCGGTCAGCATGCCCTTCAACTGCTCGGGGGTGGACCCGGGGGCGAGCGGCGCCACCACCACGCCCGCGCGCAGCGCGCCGAGGAAGATCGCGGCGTAGTGCACCGAGGAGTAGGCGCAGATCGCGATCGCCTGCTGCGGCTTCACGCCATCGCGCTTCAGCGCGGCTGCCACGCGGTCCATCATCGCGTCGAGCTGGGCGTAGGTGACGCTCGCGGTCTTGTCGACGACGGCAAGGTGTTGCGGGTCACGCTTGGCGTGGGCGCGGATCTGGTCGGCGATGACACCGAAGTCTTTTTCGAAGGGGGCTGCGATCGGGTCCATGTGAAACGAGAGCGAAAGAGGTGAGGGGTCAGACGGTGGCGACAGCCGTCACGGGAGAACCCACCGCGCCCGGCAGCCGCAGCGGCGGGGCGGTGAGCAGGAAACGGGAACGTTGGTGGGCGCGCAGCCAGGCAGCCAGGTCGGTCAGGAACCACAGCTCGCCCAGGGGCACACCCAGCTTGAAGAGGCAGTGCTCGTGCAGCGGCAGGGCGGCGCGCTCGGCGTCGCCTTCGGTGTCGCGCGCCGGGTAGGCCTCGACCGCGTAGTTGTCGGCGATGAGCGCGGCCACGCCGCTGTCGGTCACCCATTGCAGGAGCTTTTCGTCGCGGCCGTCGAGCGTGGCGCAGGCATTGTTGAGCACCTTCATGTCGGGCTCCTTGTTCATCGAGAGGATGAGGTCGGCGAAGCCCGTGTAGAAGAGCAGCATGTCGCCCGTCTCGACCTGCACCTTGTCGGCGTCCAGGATGCGCATGAGCTGCTCGTATCCCACGCGCTCGCGGCTGTTGCCGATGTGCGCATGCAGGTTCACGAGCACGCCGCGGCCCTGGATGGCCTTGACCGCGAAGGTCTCGACGCCGAGCTTCAGTGCATACGAGCCGCCTTCGCCGCAGCCGCAGGAGGCGAGCTTCAGGTCGCCGGGGCCGAGCACGTCTTCGTGGGCGCGAAAGCCGTTGTAGTAGACCTTCTCCGGCTCGCCGTCGCCGTCGGCGTCGAACCAGGAGCCGACGTGGGCGAAGGTGTCCC
>DASWSY010000688.1:0-5414 GCA_036402415.1 Rhizobacter sp.
GCGCGGGCTCGCTGCGGCGGGGCGCCGTGTTCCGTTCATGTCCCCCGACCGCTCACCACTCCCGTGGTGATCGGTCTCCTCCTTTACTTCACTCCACACGGCGCCCCACCGCAGCGAGCAAGGCACGGCCGCAGCACGCCACACGCTGTGCATGCCACCGCTGTGCCTGGCCGAGGCTGCCGGGTGACCGGCGCAGTGAAGTAAAGGAGGAGACCAGGCGCAGCCTGGTCGGGGGACATGAACGGAGCCGGTCACCCGGCAGCCTCGGCTCGCGCCGCCAGACGCATGTGCAGGCATCTCAATGCGCCCCCACCAGCTCGACCTGAGCGCTACCCATGTAGGCCTCGATCACCGCCGGGTTCTTCGAAACCTGCGCATAGGGTCCCTCAGCCAACGTCGCCCCGCGCGCCAGCACGGTGATCGTGTCGGCGATGCTGGAGACAACGCTCATGTTGTGCTCGACCATCAGGATGGTCCGCCCCGCCGACACCCGCTTGATGAGCTGGCGGATGCGGTCCACGTCTTCGCTGCCCATGCCTTGCGTGGGCTCGTCGAGCAACATCAGCTCGGGCTCCATCGCGAGCGTGGTGGCGATCTCGAGCGCGCGCTTGCGGCCGTAGCTCAGCTCGACGGTGGTGAGGTGCGCGTACGACGCGAGGTCCACTTCACGCAGCAGCTCGATCGCCCGTGCGTTCAAGCCGTCGAGTGAACGCTCGGGCTTCCAGAAGTGGAAGGAGGTGCGCAGCTTCTTCTGCAGCGCGACGCGCACGTTCTCCAGCACCGTCATGTGCGGGAAGACCGCCGAGATCTGGAAGGAGCGGATCACGCCGCGCTCGGCAATGCGGGCCGGCGTTTCGTGTGTGATCTCGTTGCCGTTGAAGACGATGCGCCCGGAGGTCGGTGTCAGGAACTTGGTCAGCAGGTTGAAGCAGGTCGTCTTCCCTGCGCCGTTGGGTCCGATCAACGCATGGATGTCTCCTCGGCGGACACGCAAGTCCACTTTGTCGACAGCCACGAAGCCCTTGAACTCTTTCGTCAAGCGCTCGGTTTGAAGAATGCAATCCACTGCTGCTCCTTTGCGAGAGGCGGCAGTGTCGTGACTGCGTTGGCGTGCCGCAATGGCGAAGGACTACGCTAGGGTTCACCCGGCCAGCGATGCGCTCGACCGTGCAGTTTTTGGGAAAGCGACGGCTACGCTCTTTTGCGTAAGTACTCGTGGCACGTGACGTGCATCAGGGCGTCGCTATGCTCGCCGCACCTCTCGCCATGAACCCCGCCCTCCACCCACCGCTGGACGTCAACGTCGTGCTGGCCTTCGACATGGCCCCGGTGGGACTGTGCGTGCTGAACAACCGCGTCATCCAGCGCTGCAACGAGGCTCTCGCCTCGATGTTCGGCTACGAGACTGCCGAGCTGACGGACCAGTCGATGTGCGTGCTCTACCCGTCGCAGAACGAGTTCGTGGGCATCGGCGCACGCGGCTTCGAAGCACTGCGCGATTGCGGGCGCTATACCGATGAGCGCATCATGAAACACCGCGACGGCCGGCTCTTCTGGTGCCACGCCTCGGGCCGCACGCTCGATCGCGAAGACCCGTATGGCTGCACGGTGTGGATGTTCGAGGACATCTCGGCACGCCGCCCCATCACCACCGCCCTCACCTCGCGCGAGCGCGAGATCGCGCAACTCCTGATCGAGGGCAAGACCAGCAAGCAGATCGCACGCGTGCTCGCGGTGAGCCCGCGCACGATCGACGCGCACCGGGTGCGCCTCTTGAGAAAGCTCAAGGTCAACACGGCCACCGAGATGGTGTCGCGCCTGGCCGGCCTGATGTAGCCACCGGCGCAGGCGCTCCTCCCCTTAACCCGCCATCAGTTCGGGATGGCGATGCTGGTGCCGCTGAAGGTGATGGCGTCGCCCGCGGCCGGCGTGGCAGCGATCGGCGGCACGTGCGTGGTGGCCAGTGCTGGCGCCGCGCCCGGCGTACCGCCGCGCACCGTGGTGCGCACCACCTGGCTGCCGGGCAGCGCGGTGTTGTTGCGTAGCCTGGCCCACATCGCGTCCATGGCGTGGTTGAAGTACACGTGCAGCGGCACGAAGCGCGTGTCGAAGCCCGAGAACGGGATGAACGCATCGAAGTGCTGCGCGTTCTCGACTTCCACGTAGCGAAGCTGGCTCGAGTTGCCTTCGACCACGCGATTGAAGGCGGCGTAGGAGCGCGAGTTGTGGTTGATCGCGAGCAGCGCGTCGCTGCGGCCGGTGACGATCAGCGTGGGCTTGCCGCGCAGGTTGCCGTTGAGCTGCACTTCGCCGATGCCCGTGCGCACCGCCTGGCTCTGCGCGAGCGTCGGGGTCGTCACGGCACTGAGCGCCGCCCCGGTGACCGGGTCGGTGCCCGTCACCAGCGCGCGCTGGCACAGGGCCGAGTCGAGCGCGAAGTCGGCGAGGTGGGTCGAGGGCGACACGCCGAGTGCCCACAACTTCGCACCCCCTTCGGAGTCGTTGTAGACCACGCTGGCCGGCGTGCCGTTGGCCGTGCCGTTGGCGAGCGCAAAGCTCGCGGCCTTGGTGCTGGCGTTGACGGCGACCGGATCGCCCGTGCCGTTGACCGGCGCGAAGCTCACGCCGCAGAGGTTGTCGGCCAGGCCGAAGCGGCCATAGCTCATGGTGTACATCGCCGAAATGATGGCGCCATTGCCCAGGCCATAGTGGGCGTTGTGCATGGTGTCGTTCTCGGGCGTGTAGCCGTGGGCGCGCAGCTTGGAGAGCGCATCGGTGGCCTGGTCGGCGGTGGTCGCACCGGTCACCAGGCCCTTGGCCGCGAGCGCGGTGCAGCGGTTGGTGGCACGCGCGTTCATGCCGACGAGGCTCATGTAGTTATAGATCGAGACCTCGCCCATCTGCGCGGCCGGGGCGAGTGCGGCGCAGGGCTGGTAGATGTTGGCGAAGGTGAAATAGTCGGCCAGCGGCAGGCCGTGGCTTGCGACCGGCGTGCCGCCGACGTTCACGCCGTAGCCGGCGGTCGTGTTCGGCTGGGCGCTGGGCTCGCTGGCCACCACGCCGTCGATCAGGCCGCTCGTGTCCTGCTCGGCGGCGCGCAGCACCGCGGCACCGCCGTTCGACACCGAGCCGGCGATGACCAGCGTGTTGCCCGGCGTGAAGCGGGCGAGCTTGCCGTTGCCGAGCGGCGAGTTGTCGGCGTACTCCTGGTTGAGCGCGTAGAGCGCGTAGCGGATGGAGGTCAGCGTGTCGGTGCCCCAGTCCTTCTCGGGGTTGACCTGCGAATGCGCCTGCTTGATGGCCAGGCGGTTCGGGAAGGCGGCATTGAACGCGGCACGGGCGGTGTCGGTGATCGTCGCTGCGAAGTGCGAGAGCGCACCCGCGGCGGTGCGCGTGGCGCGTGTGCCGTCGATGCGGTTCACGGTGTCGTCGGCCGGGTCGTAGAGGCCCACGCCCTTGCCGGCATCGGTGAGCACGACGGCGCAGTTGCGCTTGAGGCCCCACTCGGCCGCCGAGGCGAGCGCACCGTAGACGCCGCGTGAACCCGAGGACGGGCCGGCCACGATGCACGGCGCATTGCGGTCGAAGCTCGTGGGGATCTGCACCGCCACCGTCACCTGCTTGCGGCCGGTGCCGTCGTCGAGCACGGCGAGGTATTCGCGGCCGGGGATCAGCCCTTCGCCCAGCGTGTCGTTGCCGGCGAGGTCGATGTTGGGGCCGTAGAGGCGGCCATAGCCGCCGTTGGCGGTGTAGTCGACGAGACCGCGGTAGTTGGCATAGAGCGCGTTGCGGCGCAACTCGGCGGCGGTCGGGTTGGCCGGGTCGGCATAGGTGGGCGCCGTGGCGGCACCCAGGCCCGTGCGGCCGAGACCGCCGGTGAGCAGGTCTTGCGTGGCGGCCGTGGTGCCGCTGCCGACCGTGGTCGCGCTGTAGGTGGTGACGCTGACGGTGGCCATGCCGGCGGGCAGCGTGCTCACTTCGGGATCGTCGGCGCCACCGCAGGCGCTCAGGCCGGCAGCGCCCAGAGTGAGCATTGCGACACGCAGGATGGGCTTGTTCTTTGAATTCATTGGGCTTGTCTCCTCTCGGGGTTGGTGAACGGCCCAATGTAGAAGTCACCCCGCGCGGCGAGCAGTCGTAGGACTACATCAGTACGACTCGTTAGGTAGTTCATCGCCAGCAGCAACCCCTAGGTAGAGGCACCGCCATCGAAGGCCCCGTGGTGGTGCGCGCAGGCCACCCCTAGCATCGTCCTCACATTTGGTAACGAGAGGGCATCACATGCACACAGGGCTCAAGACACGCACACGCAGCAGGTGGATCGCCTGCGTGGGCCTGCTGGCGGGGGCCACGCTCGCGTCGGCACAAGAGACCATCACCATTGCCCAGGTGGCGCCGCTGTCGGGGGTGCTCGCCAGCACCGGCCACCAGATGGTGCTCGGCGGCAAGGTGTACTTCGATGCCGTCAACGATGCCGGCGGCGTGCACGGCGCAAAGATCCGCACCCTGGTGCTCGACGACGGCTACAAGGTCGACGAAACCCTGCGACTGACCAGGGAGCTGGTGGCCAAGCCGGAAGTGGTGGCCTTGTTCGGCTTTGCCGGCACCGCCAACATCGGCAAGCTTCTCGAAGAGAAGGTGCTGGCCGATGCCGGCATCGCGCTCGTGGCGCCCTACACCGGCGGCGAGGTGCTGCGCAAACCGTTCAACCCGTGGATCTTCCATGTGCGCGCCGGGTATGCCGACGAAGCCGAGCACATGGTCAAGCAGCTCAACACGCAGGGCCTCACCCGCATCGCGGTGCTCTACCAGAACGACGCCTTCGGCAAGGCGGGCCTTGCCGGCGTGGAGTCGGCGCTGCAGCGGCGCGGGCAGAAGCTCGTGGCCTCGGCCGGCTACGAGCGCAACACCACCGATGTGGACGCTGCGGTGAAGGTGATCCGCGGCGCGTCACCGCAGGCGGTGATCATGGTGGCCGTCAACAAGCCGGCCGCCGCCTTTGCGAAGCAGTACCGCACGGCCGGCGGCGGCGGGCAGCTCTTCAACATCTCGGTGGTCGACCCGGCCGAGCTGGTGAAGCTCGGCGGCATCGAGAACGTGCGCGGCCTGGGCATCAGCCAGGTGGTGCCCTACCCTTACCGGCACTCGCTGCCGGTGGTACGCGAGTTCCACGAGACGATGAAGAAGTACGCCCCGAAGGACGAGGTGAACTACACCAACTTCGAGGAATACCTGGGCGCGAAGGTGCTGGTGGAAGCGCTGCGCCGCGCCGGCCCCAAGCCCACGCGCGCCAAGGTGATGAGCGCGCTGGAGTCGATCAACAACTACAACCTCGGTGGCGTGCGCGTGAGTTTCGGGCCGAAGGAGCGCGTGGGCTCGCGCTTCGTCGAGGTCACCGTGATCAGCAGCGAGGG
>DASWSY010000689.1:0-6671 GCA_036402415.1 Rhizobacter sp.
AGATCTACCGCGAGCGCGCCGTTGCCCGCGGCAACGGCAACTGGTTGGTGCAGCGCGCCATCCGGGCACCGAGCCACTGCGACTTCACGCTGGCCGAGCAGACCAACGCCTTCGACGCCATGGTCAACTGGTCCGACAACGGCGTCGTGCCGGCTGGCGACGACGTGCTGAACCCGGCCACCGTGGCCGATCCCAACTATGGCTGCGCGTTCTCCACCACGCCGGTGTCGGGCGTCGACTCTGCCGGCCTGATTGCCGTGCGTGCGGCGATGCCGGCCTGCGCGCCCTGACCGAGCCGTTCACCTTTCCCAGGGGCCTTCGGGCCCCTTTTTTGCGGCGATCGCGCCGGCCTCAGACCCGGCCGAGCAGCTTGCCCTCGGCCAGCGCCAGCGCTTCGGGCAGGCCCGACAGCACCAGCGTGTCTCCCGCGGCCAGCAGGAGCTGGTCGTCGGGTGGGGTCACCTTGCCCGACGCACGCCGCACCGACACCACGTTCACGCCCACGGCGTGCAGCGCCAGGTCGCCGAGCGCCTGGCCGAGGCTCGCGGCCGCCGGCGGCAGGCTCACGCTCAGGAGGCGCGCCTGCTGAAGGTCGTCGACCGTGTCGTCGTCGGCGCCGTGAAAGTAGCCGCGCAGCAGGCTGTAGCGCGCATCGCGCTGCTCCTGCACCACGCGGATCACGCGGCGCATCGGCACGCCGACCAGCGCCAGCGCGTGGCTGGCAAGCATCAGCGATCCTTCCACCGCCTCGGGCACCACTTCGGTGGCGCCCGCCGCGCGCAGGCGCTCCATGTCGGCGTCATCGATCGTGCGCACCACCACCGGCACGGTCGGCGCGTGTTCCTGCACGAGGTGCAGGATCTTCAGTGCCGAAGGCGTGTCGTGGTAGCTCACCACGACTGCGCTGGCGCGTGCGAGGCCGGCGGCCATCAGGCTCTGCAGGCGGGCGGCGTCGCCGAACACCACACTCTGCCCGGCCGCCGCGGCCTGGCGCACGCGGTCGGGGTCGAGGTCGAGCGCCATGTAGGGGATGCGCTCGATGTCGAGCAGGCGCGCGAGGTTCTGGCCGCTGCGGCCGTAGCCGCAGATGATCACGTGGGCCTCGGTGTTGATCGCCCGCTTGGCGATGGTGGTCATCGCCACCGACTGCATCAGCCAGTCGTTGGCCGACAGGCGCATCACGATGCGGTTGCTGTACATCACGATGAAGGGCGTGGCCAGCATCGACAGCACCATGCTCGCGAGCACCGCGCTCTGCAGTGTGGGCGTCAGCAGGCCCTCGCCCTGCGCCAGGTTGACCAGCACGAAGCCGAACTCACCGGCCTGCGCGAGGTAGAGGCCGGTGCGCAGCGCGACGCCCGGCGCCGCACCGAAGAGCCGGGCCAGCGCGGCCACCAGCCCGAATTTGAACGCCACCGGCACCACGCTCAGCAGCAGCACGAGCGGCCACTGCGCCAGCACGATCTCCATGTCGAGCTTCATGCCGATGGTGATGAAGAACAGCCCGAGCAGCACGTCGTGGAAGGGCCGGATGTCCGTCTCCACCTGGTGCTTGTATTCGGTCTCGGCGATCAGCATGCCGGCGACGAAGGCGCCGAGCGCGAGCGACAGGCCGGCGTGTTCGGTGAGCCACGCGAGGCCGAGCGTCACCAGCAGCAGGTTGAGGATGAAGAGCTCCTCGCTCTTGCGCCGGGCCACGAGCGTGAGCCACCAGCGCATGACGCGCTGCCCGCCCACGAGCAGCACGGTCAGCAGCGCGGCGGCCTTCAGCGTGGCGAAGGCAAGCGCGCCGGCCAGTTCTTCCGGCGACGAGCCAAGGGCCGGAATCAGCACGATCAGCGGCACCACCGCCAGGTCCTGGAACAGCAGCACCCCCATCACGCGCCGGCCGTGTTCGCTTTCCAGCTCCAGCCGTTCGGCCATCAGCTTGACGACGATGGCGGTGCTGCTCATCGCGAGGGCCCCGCCCAGCGCCACGGCGCTGCGCCAGCTCAGCCCCCACTCCCGGCCGGCCGCCGCGAGTGCCCAGGCCAGCAGCGCGTTGCCGGCCAGCGCCATCAGCACCGTCAACACCACCTGGCTCAGCCCGAGGCCGAACACCAGCTTGCGCATGCTCTTGAGCTTGGGCAGGTTGAATTCCAGCCCGATCACGAACATCAGGAACACCACACCGAACTCGGCCAGGTAGCTCACGTTGGGAGAGTCCTTGGCGAGCGCCAGGGCGTTCGGCCCGATCAGCACCCCGACCGCCAGGTAGCCCAGCATCGCCGGCAGGCGCAACACGCGGCAGACGACCACGCCCGCCACTGCGGCGACCAGGTAGAGCAGGACCAGTTCGAGGGTGCTGACCATGAGGGCGCAGGGCGGCGCTACGTGAACGAATGGCGGCCGAAGGGGTTACGGGCCGCGTGCCTACAATCGCCCGCATCCTACTGGACGGCCCTGCCCGAGCGCTTCTCCGTGTCCTCCGCCACCCCCGTTTCCGCCAGCTTCGACGCCGATCGTGCGCTGCAGCTCGCACGCAAGACCATCGACATCGAAGCCGATGCGCTGCTGGGCTTGAAGGCGCGCCTGGGTGCAGATTTCGCACAGGCCATGTCGGCCATCCTGCGCTGCACCGGCCGCGTGGTGGTGATGGGCATGGGCAAGAGCGGCCACGTGGGCCGCAAGATCGCCGCCACGCTGGCCTCCACCGGCACGCCCGCCTTCTTCGTGCACCCGGCCGAAGCGAGCCATGGCGACCTCGGCATGGTGGCGCCGGGCGACGTGGTGCTCGCGATCTCGAACTCCGGGGAGGCCAACGAGCTCACGGCCATCCTGCCGGCGATCCGCCGCCTCGGCGTGACGCTCGTGGCGATGACCGGCCGAAGCGACTCGACGCTCGCCCAGCACGCCGACATCGTGCTCGACAGCGCGGTCGACGCCGAGGCCTGCCCGCTCAACCTGGCGCCCACGGCCAGCACCACCGCGCAGATGGCGCTCGGCGATGCCCTCGCGGTGGCGCTGCTCGATGCGCGCGGCTTCCGCGAGGAAGACTTCGCCCGGTCGCATCCGGGCGGCAGCCTGGGCCGCAAGCTCCTCACCCACGTGCGCGACGTGATGCGAAGCGGCGACGACGTGCCGCGCGTCGCACCCGACACCGCCTTCGTTGACATGATGCGCGAGATGACGCGCAAAGGCCTGGGCGCCACCGCCATCGCCGACGCGCAGGGCAAGGTGCTGGGCATCTTCACCGACGGCGACCTGCGCCGCAGCGTGGAGAGCGGCCGCGACCTGCGCGCGCTCGTCGCGGCCGATGTGATGCACAGGGATCCACGCACCATCCGTCCCGACGTGCTTGCCGTCGAGGCAGCCGACCTGATGGAGGCCCAGCGCATCACGAGCGTGCTCGTCGTCGACGCGCAGGGCGTGCTGGTGGGCGCGCTCAACTCCAACGATCTGATGCGCGCGAAGGTCATCTGATGCGCGAACTCCGGCCGGTGCTGAGCTTCGCGCCCGAGCTGCTGCTCAAGGCGCAGCACGTGCGCGCCGCGATCTTCGACGTCGACGGCGTGCTGACCGACGGCCGCATCTACATCAGCGAGCGCGGCGAGGAGTTCAAGGCCTTCAGCACGCTCGACGGCCACGGGCTCAAGCTGCTCGCGCAAGGCGGCATTACGCCCATCGTCATCACCGGCCGCGACTCGCCCGCCGTGCGCCGGCGTGTGGCGGACCTGGGCATCGCCCACGCCGTCTACGGCGCGCACGACAAGCTTGCTGCGGCGCATGGCCTGCTGCAGCAGCTCTCGCTCGACTGGCCGGCGCTCGCAGCCATGGGCGACGACTGGCCCGACCTGCCGCTCATGACACGCGCCGGTTTCGCCTGTGCGCCTGCCAACGGCCATGCCGAGGTGCGCGCCATCGCCCACCACGTGACCACCGCCGCCGGCGGGCACGGGGCGGCGCGCGAGTTCTGCGACCTGCTGCTGATGGCCGCGAGCCGCTATGCGAGCCTGCTCCACGGCCACCTCGTCACGCTCGATGCGACGGGATGACACCTTGGCCGCCGCACCGGCCGGCGCGCCCCCTGCGGACGACCCCACGCCTGGCGGCGGCGAGCAGCCCTGGCACTGGCGAGTGGTGGAGTTCTTCTCCGCCTACCTGCCGCTGCTGCTGATGGCACTGCTGGCCCTGGGCACCTGGTGGCTGGTGAAGAACACCCCCGTCATCGAACGCGAGCGCGCAGCGGCCCCGCTGCGCCACGAGCCCGACTACGAGATGCGCAACTTCTCGGTGCAGCGTTTCGCGGCGCAGGGCCCGCTCAAGGCGCAGATCGACGGCGATGCGCTGCGCCACTACCCCGACACCGACACGGTGGAGATCGACAACGTGCGCGTGCGCGCGGTCGGTGCGGATGGCCGCATCACCTACGCCAGTGCCCGCCGCGGCATCGCCAACGGGGCCGGCACCGAGGTGCAACTGCTCGGTGGCGCCCAGGTGGTCAGCGAAGCCACGCCGACCGCGCCGGCCATCGACTTCCGTGGCGAGTTCCTGCACGCCTTCCTCGACACCGAACGCGTGACCTCGCACCTGCCGGTGACCGTCACCCACGGCGATACGCAGGTGTCGGCCGAGGGCATGGAGTACAGCCACCTCGACCGCCTGATCCAGTTCAGCGGACGCATGCGGGCGAGCTTCCTGCCGAAATCGAACAAGGGTCCCGCACGATGAGCACCGCCCCTCTCGCCTTCATCACCGGCGCCTCCAGCGGCATCGGGCAGGCGCTGGCCCTGCGCTACTACCGTGCGGGCTACCGGCTGGCGCTGGTCGCCCGTCGCGAGGCCGAACTGCGCCAATGGGCGCAGGGCGAAGGGCTCGAGCCGTCGCGCGTGGCGGTCTACGGCGCCGACGTGCGCGACATCGCCAGCATCACCGGTGCCGGCCGGGCCTGCCTCGCCGCGCAAGGCCTGCCCGACGTGGTGATTGCCAACGCCGGCATCAGCATCGGCATCGACAGCGCCATCTTCGAAGACCTGGAGATGATGCGCACCGTCTACGAGACCAACAACATCGGCATGGCCGCGACCTTCCAGCCCTTCATCACGCCGATGCGCGCGCGGCGGTCGGGCACGCTGGTGGGCATTGCGAGCGTGGCGGGCATCCGCGGCCTGCCGGGGCACGCGGCCTACTGTTCGAGCAAGGCCGCGACCATCAGCTATTGCGAGAGCCTGCGCGGCGAGTTGCGCGATGCCGAGGTAAAGGTCGTCACCATCGCCCCTGGGTATGTGGAGACGCCGCTCACGCGCCGCAACCGCTACCCGATGCCCTTCCTGATGAAGGCCGAGGTCTTCGCCGACCGGGCCTTCCGCACCATCACCGCGGGCCGCAGCTACCGCGTGATCCCGTGGCAGATGGCGATCGTGGCCAAGCTCCTGCGGCTGCTGCCCAATGCCGTCTTCGATCTGGCGCTGGCCGGCCGGCCGCGCAAGCAGCGCCAGGGCGAGTAGCCGAGCGCTTTTCCGTCCGAGCCAAAGAAAAAGCGGTGGTGCTTTCGCATCCACCGCCTTGTCGTTGAACGGGCTGGTCAGGCCGCGTAATCAGTAGCCGCCACGGCCACCGCCGCCGCCATAGCCGCCGCCGCCACCACCACTGCCGTAGCCGCCGCGGCCACCGCCGCCGCCACCGTAGCCGCCGCGGCCACCACCGCCGCCGCCACCGTAACCGCCGCCACCACCACCGCCGTAGCCGCCGCCACCACCCCCGGAGCGGCCACCGCCGCCGCCACCGAAGCCACCGCCGGAGCGGAAGCCACCGGGGCGCTCTTCACGCGGGCGCGCTTCGTTGACCACGAGGGCGCGGCCTTCGAGGGCCTGGCCGTTCATGCCGTTGATCGCGGACTGGGCTTCGGCGTCCGAGCCCATCTCCACGAAGCCGAAGCCCTTGGAGCGGCCGGTGTCGCGGTCCATCATCACCTTGGCCGAGGACACGGTGCCGAACTGCGAGAACGCTTGCTGGAGATCGTCGTCACGTATGCTGTACGCGAGGTTGCCGACGTAGAGTTTGTTGCCCATGAAGAGCGCCTTTCTTTCCTGATGACAGAGAACAATCTGGAGCGGTTACCTATCCTCGAAACATTCGAGTTGAAACATTCAAGCGAAGGCGCTGCATCCAATACCGGGGAATTTCCATTATCAAGTCATTGTGCAAACCCGCGCAAATAGTGGAAAGCCCTGCAATAAGCTCAACTTGAAACTGTTGTTTTGAGACCTGCGTGATCCAAAACCTGCAGGACATTCGTATTGCGAGCCTGGTGCCCAGCCTCACCGAATTGGTGGTCGAACTGGGCCTGGGCCGCCATCTGGTCGCCCGCACCGGGTTTTGCATCCACCCCGCACCGAATTTGCGCGAGGTGCCCAAGGTCGGTGGCACCAAGGACGTGAATCTCGCCAAACTGCGGCGATTGGCGCCCACGCATGTGCTGGTGAATGTCGATGAAAACCGGCTCGACGTCGTCCCGGCAGTGCAGGCGATGGGCGCGAAACTGCTGGTCACCCACCCGCGGGCACCCGACGACAATCTCGCGCTCGTGGCGCAACTGGTCGAGGCCTTCGGCCATTTGCCGGGCGTGGCCGAGCGTGGCGAGCAGCTTCAGCAGGCCTTGCGCGACGAGCTTGCCCGCAACCGCGAGTTCG
>DASWSY010000690.1:0-14227 GCA_036402415.1 Rhizobacter sp.
TGGTGTCGCGCCCGGCCGGCCTCGTGTTCGAGACGCTGGCGCGCGAGCCTACCGTGGTGGCGCTGCCCATCGACCACCCGCTCGCCGCGCGCCGGCCCACCGGCCGGCATGCGATCCGCCTCGAAGACCTGGACGGGCAGAACATGATCCTCGTGCGCCGCCCCGGCGCGCCCGGGCTGTACGCCGACCTGCTGGACCGCTGCGCGCAGGCCGACGTGCATCCGCGCGTGGTCGACGAGGTGGAGCGCATGACCACGAGCCTGAGCCTGGTGGCCGGCGGCGTGGGCCTGTCGGTCGTGCCGGCCTCGATGCAACGTGCGCCGGCGGCGACGGTGGCGTATCGCCCGCTGGCATCGAGCGCGGGGCTGGAGGCGCCGCTCACGCTCGTCTACCGCGACGACGACAGCACCGGCGTCACCGCGACCTTCGTGCGCCTCGCGCACCGGCTGGCGCAGGCGGTGTGATCGCCACGCGGCGGCGGGTCGTCCTGGGCTGCGCGGCGCTCGTGGCCGCCCCGGCGGTGCGCGGGGCGGACGCGCCCTTGCGCATCGTCGTGGCCTACCCGACCGGCGGGGTGAGCGACGAGATCGCACGCCTGCTGGCCGAGCGGCTGGCGATCGAACGCGGCCAGCCGGTGATGGTGGAGAACCGGCCCGGGAACGGTGGCGGCATCGCGATGGAGATGCTCGCCCGCGCGCCCGCCGACGGACGCCTGCTCGTGTTCTCGGCGCTCTCGCCGCTGACGATGCACCCGCTGCGCTACGACCCGCTGCGCGACATTGCCCCGGTGGCGGCGGTGATGGCGACCGCCACGCTCGTGGCCGGCACCTCGGCGCTGCCGGCCGAGAGCTTCGCGCAGATGGTGGCGCTCGCCCGTGCGCAGCCCGGCACGCTGCGCTGGGCCACCACCGGCGTGGGCACGACCGGGCACCGCGTGTTCGAGGCGATCGCCTCGGCGCTCGCGCTGCAGATGGTGCACATCCCCTACAAGGGCGGCGGGCAGAGCCTGGTGGATGCGCTGGGCGGACAGTTCGAGCTGATGTCGACCAACGTGGCCGCGACGCAGCTGCGCCTCGTCGCTCAGCAGCGGCTCAAGGCGCTGGCGGTGGGTGCGCCGCGACGCCTGCCGGCGCTGCCCGCGGTGCCCACGCTGGCCGAGTTGGGTGTGCCGCAGGCCAACCTGGTGTCGCGCTTCGGGCTCTTTGCGCCAGGCGCGGCGCCGCGTCCGTGGCGCGACGAGGTCAACGCGCAGGTGCAGCGCGCCTTGCGCTCGCCCGTGCTCCAGGCGAGGTTGCGCGCCGGCCACAACGAAACCGCCGTCGGCGGCGTCGACCCCTTCGAAGCCGCGGTCTGCGCCGAGCTGGCGCGGCCCGCGGGCTGCCACCGCTAGCCGGCGTCGAAGAGGTCGCCCGCGCTCTTCGGCGGCGCGACGCCGAGGTGGCGGTAGGCCGCAAGCGTGGCCACACGCCCGCGTGGCGTGCGCTGCAGGAAGCCCTGCTGGATCAGGTAGGGCTCGATCACGTCTTCGATGGTGCCCGCCTCCTCGCCGATGGCCGCGGCCACGTTGTCGAGGCCCACCGGCCCGCCGTCGAAGCGGTGGATGACGGCTTCGAGCAGCTTGCGGTCCATCACGTCGAAGCCTTGCGGGTCGACGTCGAGCATGGCAAGGGCCTTGTCGGCGATGGGCTTGGTGATGCGGCCGTCGCCCTTCACCTCGGCATAGTCGCGCACGCGCCGCAAGAGTCGGTTGGCGATGCGCGGCGTGCCGCGCGAACGGCGGGCGATCTCGAAGGCGCCCTCGGCGTCGGCCGGCACCTCGAGCAGGCCGGCCGAACGGTGCACGATGCGGGCGAGCTCCTCGGAGGTGTAGAACTCGAGCCGCGCCACGATGCCGAAGCGGTCGCGCAGCGGGTTGGTCAGCATGCCGGCGCGGGTGGTGGCGCCCACCAGCGTGAAGGGCTGCAGGTCGAGCTTGATCGAGCGTGCGGCGGGGCCCTCGCCGATCATGATGTCGATCTGGTAGTCCTCGAGCGCCGGGTAGAGGATCTCTTCGACGACCGGCGCGAGGCGGTGGATCTCGTCGATGAAGAGGACGTCGTTCTTCTCCAGGTTGGTGAGGATGGCGGCGAGGTCCTTCGGCTTTTCGAGCACAGGACCGGAGGTCTGGCGCAGGTTGACGCCGAGCTCGTTGGCGATGATGTGCGAGAGCGTCGTCTTGCCGAGCCCCGGCGGGCCGAAGAGCAGCACGTGGTCGAGCGCTTCGCTGCGCTTGCGGGCGGCACCGATGAAGATCTCGAGCTGCTCGCGGGCCTTGGCCTGGCCCACGTATTCGGCCAGGCCCTTGGGCCGCAGCGCGCGCTCGATGGCCTCTTCGTTGGGCGACGATGGCGCGGCGCTCACGACCCGCCGTGACGGGGCGAAATCATCGGTCTGGATGCTCATGCCGTGCATTGTGCCGCCCCCTACAATCGCGCCCCATGTCCCGCCGGCCCCTGTCATCGCGATTCGCCTTGTGGCTGTTCGCCTGCGCGCTGCTGCTGAAGGCGGCGGTGCCGCTGCTGGCGAGTACGTCGGCCGAGGCGCAGGGCAAGGCGCTGGTCGAGGTGTGCACGGTCTATGGCGTGAAGACCGTCGCGCTCGATGGCGAACCGGGGCCTGTGCACGAGGCCACGCATGCGGGCGATCACTGCACGCTGAGCGCGGTGATGGCACTGGCCGCGCTGCAACCGACGGCCGACGTGGGCGTGATGCCGCGCCTGCCTCAAGCGCTGCCGACGCGGCCGTTCACGAGCGCCGCTCCCGACGCGAGCGCGCGCTGGCGAGCGCAGCTCAAGCAAGGCCCACCCGCGCTCGCCTGAGCGCTCCCTGGCCGGGCCGGTGATCCCACCGGCCTCCTGAGTCTTGCCACGGCCGCGCGGTCCCGCGCGCGGCTGTTCCACCGTCATGAAGAAGCACCCCCTGGCGATGTTCGTCGTCGCTGCGCTGCCGGGCCTGGCCGGCGCACAGGCCGCCCCTGAGCTCGACCGCGTCACCATCGTCGGCAGCCGACCGGCCACGCTGCCGCTGGAGATTCCGACCACCACGGAGAGCATCGACGCCGCGCAGCTCGCCCGCAGCATCAACGCGACCGACTCGGAAGATGCGCTCAAGTACCTCCCGAGCCTCAACGTGCGCAAGCGCTACATCGGCGACCACGACCACGCCGTGCTCGCGAGCCGCGCCTCGGGCACCGGCAACAGCGCGCGCTCGCTGGTCTATGCCGACGGCATCCTGCTGTCCAACCTGCTCGGCAACGGCGCGAGCTTCACGCCGCGCTGGGGCCTGGTGACGCCGGAGGAGATCGACCGCGTCGACGTGCTGTACGGGCCGTTCTCGGCGGCCTACCCGGGCAACTCGGTGGGCGCGGTGGTCGACTACGTGACGCGCATGCCGCAGCGCTTCGAGGCGCATCTGAAGCTGCAGGGCTACACCCAGCGCTACCAGCAGTACGGCACCACCGATCGCTTCGGCGGCCAGTCGGGCAGCGCCTCCGTGGGCAGCCGCGAGGGCGGTCTCTCGTGGTGGGTGAACCTGAGCCGGCTCGACAGCGAAGGCCAGCCCATCACCTTCGCGACGCGCCGCGTCGCGCAAGGCACGGTGGGCTCGGCCGGCACACCCGTCACCGGCGCGGTCGCCGACCGCAACCCCGCGGGGCAGGACTGGTGGATCCTCGGCGACGGCGGCCGCAGCCATACCGTGCAGGACCACGCCAAGCTCAAGCTCGCCTACGACATCACGCCGGCCCTGCGGGCGTCGTACGCGCTGGGCTACTGGCGCAACGACACCACCCGCGAGGCGCAGAGCTACCTGCGCGATGCCGCGGGCAACACCGTCACCACCGGCACCGTCCACATCGACGGTCGCGACTACGTGCTCGCGCCAGGCGACTTTGCGCACAGCCAGGCGCGGCTGGAACACCTGGCCCACGGCCTGAGCCTGAAGAGCCGGACCCGGGGCGAGTGGGACTGGGAGGCGACGGCCAGCGCCTATGACTACCAGCGCGACGAAGTCCGCAACTCGGCGACCGGCCTCACGGACCTGCAAGGCACTGGCTGGAACACGCTTGCGCTGAAAGGGATCTGGCGGCCCGCGGGCACCCTTCATACCGTCGAGGCCGGGCTGCAGCGCGACGCCTTCAAGTTGCGCTCGCCGGCAACCTCGGGCCGCTCCTGGCTGCAGAGCGTGTGGATGCAGGATGCATGGCACGTGTCGGAGCATTGGCGCGCGGTGCTCGGCGCTCGCCTGGAGCAGTGGGAGGCGGAGTCGCCGGTGGCCACCCAGGCCGAGCGTCGGCAGACCTGGCTGTCACCCAAACTCGCGGTGTCGCATGTGCTGGACGAGCTGTGGACCCTGAAGGCATCGCTCGGGCGAGCCCTGCGTGCGCCAACCGTGGTGGAGCTTTACCAGGTCCCTCCGGCGGGCACAGAGGGAGATCCTCTGCTGCGCCCGGAAGCCTCGTGGACCGGCGAACTGACGGCCGAGCGGAGCCTGGGGGCAGGCCTGGTGCGCACGACGCTCTTTGCCGAGCGCACGGAAGATGCGCTGTACACGCAGCAGCTCACGGCGACCACCAGCAGCGTGCAGAACATCGACGCCATCCGCACGAGGGGCCTGGAAGTCGCGCTGCAATGGCCGCACGCCGTGCTGCGAGGCCTGGATGTCAACGCCAGCATGACCTTTGCCGATTCCATCATCGTCCGGAACGACAAGTTTCCCGGGAGTGTCGGCAAGTGGCAGCCGCGCGTGCCGCGCTGGCGCGCGACGATGCTGGCCAGCTACAAGCTCGACGAGCACTGGCACACGAGCCTGGGCCTGCGCTACAGCGGCCAGCAGTACGGCACGCTCGACAACAGCGACCCCAACGGCCGCAGCTACACCGGCGTCAGCTCGTTCCTGGTGGTCGATGTGCGCGTGGTCTACCGATTCGACAAGCAGTGGTCGGCCGCCTTCGGCATCGACAACCTCGACAACGAGCGCTACTGGGCCTTCCACCCCTACCCGCAGCGCACCTTCCACGCCGAACTCCGGTTCGACCTGTGATGATTTCCACCCACCCCAAGGAGTTTTCCATGAGCTTTTCCCGCCGGCTGCTGGCCGCGATCTCGCTGAGTGCCGTCGCCCTGGCGGCCCACGCCCACTCGTTCACGCTCGGCGAGCTGAGCATCGGCCATCCCTACGCCCGCGCCACCGCGCCCGGCCAGCCCGTGGGCGGCGCCTACCTGAGCATCAGCAATGCCGGTCGCAGTGGCGACAGGCTGCTCTCGGCCAGCGCCGAGGTCGCCAAGAGCGTGGAACTGCACGAGATGAAGATGGACGGCGACGTGATGCGCATGCGCGAGCTCAGCGCCATCGAGGTGCCGGCCGGCAAGGCCGTCGAGCTCAAGCCCGGCGGCCTGCACATCATGCTGATGGGTCTGAAGGCGCCCTTGAAGCAGGGCGACAAGTTCCCGCTCAAGCTCAAGTTCGAAAAGGCCGGCGAGGTGACCGTGACCGTCAACGTGGAAGGCCCAGGGGCGGCCCACGACATGAAGCACTAAGAGTGGAAGGCCGCCCGAAGGGCAGGCTTTCATCGAGCCACGCCCAAGGATCCGGCTTTGCCGGTCCGACGGGTGGCGCCCCTCGGGGGCAGGAGCGCCAGCGACTGGGGGGCTAGTTCCTCAACATGCCCATAGCCTTCACAAGGCTGCGGCGCATGCGATTGAACGATTTCTGCAGCGTGCCGATCTCGTCGGCACGCTCTTCGCTGAACTCGGCCAGCGACATGTCGCCTTGGCTCACGCGGCGCGCGGCCATCGCCACCTCACGCACCGGCTTGACCACCAGGCGTTGCAGCAGCCAGTTGAGCACGAGGAACAGCGCGACGAACACCGCCACCAGCGAGCCTGTGAAGGTGGCGAAGAGCTGCTGCGCCTTCTCGCGCGGCAGCGTGGTGGGCACGGCCACGATCTGCGCGCCCACGACCTCGTTGAGCTGCCAGCCGAAGCCGGACTTGTCGCCATAGCGGGCGATCAGGCTCGGCGGTGCGGCAGCAGGCGTGCTGTGGCAGGCCAGACACGCCGGGTTGGTGATGCGAATGGGACGGGCCACGTAGAAGAGGTCGTCCTTGCCGGTGCTCACCTCCCCCGACAGTTCAGCGGTCTTGGGTTCGGCACGAAAGCGCTCGACGACCTGGCGTTCCCAGTCGGTGGGCTTGTCGCGCGGGTTGGTCGGGTTGAGCGTGGCTTCCTTGTAGCTGTAGCCCGGTTGCTTGGCGGCCAGGCGCGCCAGCGTCTCCGTGGCGGCGAAGGCCGGCACGGTCTCGGGCAGGAAGTGGCGGTCGAGCAAGGGGTCGAGGTGGGGCTTGACGTTGTCGACCGTGTAGCCGCGCACGGCGACGGCCACGTCCATCAGGCGCTGGGCGTCACGCACCACTTCGGCACTCGCGTTGGCCTGCACCAGCCGGTACACCGTGCCGCCGGCCACGGCAAGCGCGACCACGAAGAGCAGGGCGAACACGAGGTTGAATCTGAGCTTCAGGTTCATGGAAGGTCTCGAAAAGTGGAACGAAATCGAGTCTTCGCCTCGAACTGCTCGCGAGACGGCTCACGGCCAGGCACGACTCAGGCGTCGTGCGAACGCGAAGATAGCGTGGACTGGCGGAAACGGGCGCGCTGCTCGTCGCTTTCCAGGTGCGACTCCAGGCGTTGCAGCAAATCGGTCACGGAGTCGGCACGCTGGGCTTCGTTGTTCAGCAGCAGGTCGGCGATCGGCCCGAGCTCGTGGGCGAGCGCCTCGCGCACGCGCTCGCGTTGCGCCGTGGTGATGCGGAAGGTGCGCTGCAAGGGCGCGTCGAGCACGCCGGGGGTGGTGGTATCGAGTTCGGCGGGGGTGGTGTCGGCCCCTTCGTTGTGGCGCCGCGTGGCCCACGAGGCCAGCCACTCCTGGCGCTCCTGCTGGTTGATCAACATGCGGCCGGCGGCGGCCATGAACTCGTCTTCGCTCTTGGCGTGTGCGGCGCAACGCTTCAGATGAGGCATCACGTTGGTGTTCAGCCGCTTGCGCAGCGAACGCTCCACACGGGCGAAGAGACGGGGGTTGATCAGGTCTGACATGGACACCAGCGCTGCGAAAAGCCGATGAATTTTATTCGGCGCCCCTCGGACGCATGCGGGTATTTGGCGCCGTGACCCCGCGACCCGGTGCAAGTTGTAAGCAATGTTTGCCTCGCTGCGCGCAAGGCTGCGCGGCTATTTCGCAAGGGCCTTCAGCGCGAGTTTGATGCCCTCACTCACACCCACGTCGGCTGGCAGGTTCTTGAGCGCGAGCGCCGCCTCGCGGTCGCTGTAGCCGAGTGCCACCAGCGCCTGCAGGATGTCGGCTTGCGCATCGCTGGCCACGCTTGCCGGAAGGGCGAGATCGGGGCCGAGCTTTCCCTTCAGTTCGAGCAGCAGGCGCTCGGCGGTCTTCTTGCCGATGCCGGGCACCTTGATGAGGCGGCCACTTTCCTGCAGCGACACCGCCTGCGCCAGCTCGGCCACGCTCAGCCCCGAGAGGATCGACAGCGCGGTGCGCGGCCCGATGCCGGAGATCTTCACGAGCTGGCGAAAGGTGGCGCGTTCTTCGGTGGTGAGAAAGCCGAACAACACCTGCGCGTCTTCGCGCACCACGAAGTGCGTGAGCAGCGAGACCCGCTCGCCCAGGGCAGGCAGGTTGTAGAACGTGCTCATGGGCACGTCGACCTCGTAGCCGACGCCGCCGACGTCGACGAGCAGTTGCGGCGGGTTTTTCTCTGCGAGCAGCCCGGTGAGGCGGCCGATCATCGACGGAAGAGACCCAGACGTTGTGCCTCGAGGGCCGCTTCCGCGCGCGAGCTCACGTTGAGCTTGCGGTAGATCTGTTTCACGTAGTCGGCGATGGTGTGGCGCGACAGGTTGAGCTGCACGCCGATCTCGGGCAGCGTGAAGCCCTTGGCCACCCACAGCAGCACCTCGTTCTCGCGGTCGGTGAGCTGCACGTGCGGCAGGTTCTGCGGGCGCTCCTGCGGCTTGTTCTGCGCGGCGAAATAGGCGATCACACGGCGTGCGATCGAGGGAGACAGCGGCGGTTCGCCCTGGCTGATGCGCTGGAGCTGCTCGACGAAGTGCTCGCGCGGCTGCTCCTTGAGCAGGTAGCCGAAGGCACCGGCCTGCAGCGCGGGGAAGAGGTGGTCGTCGTCGTCGTGGATGGTCACCACCACCGACTGCGCCTCGGGCTGCGCCTTCTGCAGCGCGGCGACGACGTCGACGCCGGAGCCGTCGGGCAGGCCCAGGTCGATCATCGCGATCTCGAAACGTTCGGCCGTGATGAGCGCCAGGGCGTCGTGCACACGCGCGGCTTCGAACACGTGGGCCTGCGGGAACACCTGCAAGGCCAGGGCCTTGAGCCAGCTGCGGATCTCGGGAAGGTCTTCCAGCAACAGGATCTTGTTCATGGCAGCAACTCGCAGGGTGACGAACCGAAGTGCATCCTAACAGTCCAGCGGTTCCGTGCAGCGCTTCGCGAGGGCCGATTTCAGGCCGTACCCAGGGGAAGCGTGAGCCGGATCACGGTTCCGTAGCCGGGGCCCGACTCGACCAGGCACTGGCCCTGCATCTGCTTGGCGCGGTGCTTCATGCTGGCCATGCCGTGGCCGCGGTCGAGCTTGCCGTCGAGTTCCATCGGGATGCCCTTGCCGTTGTCCTGCACGACCAGCACGAAGTCCTGCTGGCCGAGCGTGCAGCGCACCTTGCAGTGCGAGGCGCCGCTGTGCTTGATGACGTTGCTCACCGCCTCGCGCAGGATGCGCGTGGTCTGCACGAAGGCGCGCGCGGACAGCAGCTGCGTCACGTCTTCGGTGGGGCTGCGCCAGTCGACCTCGATGCCGGCCTGGCCCAGGCGCGAGACGGTCTCGGCGCGCCAGTCGGCCAGCGCGTCGGCCACCGGCAGCGGCTTGCCGGTCAGGCCCCGCACCGACAGTCGCATCTCCTCCAGCGCCTCGCGGGCGAGCGACGAGATGCGTTCCGATTCGCTGGTGTGCACGATGGTCAAGAGCTTCGCGCCCAGGTCGTCATGCAGGTCGCCGGCGATGCGCTTGCGCTCCTTCTCGGTGACCTGCTCGACGCGCAGCTCGGCCATCTGCACGTAGTTGCGTTCCATCTCGGCCGTGGCCTCGGCGAGGCGGCGATCGAGCGAGTTGCGGGTGGCTTCGGCCGAGCGCAGGGCCATGCCGAACACGCGGATCTGCCGGGAGGCGATCGCGAAGAAGATCACCGGCAGGGCGAAGTTGAGCAGGTTCACGCGCGGCATCCACGCAAACTGCGCGGCGCGGTCCATGGCGACCAGCAGCAGGAGGATGGCCATCATCACCGCCATCGGCCAGAAGGTGCGGCGGCGCGCACGCCATTCGGTGACGAGGTAGAGCACCATCATCGCCACCACCTCTAGCACCATCAGCAGGTACCAGGCGCTGCTGAGGTTGAAGAGGCGCTGCGGCCCGGCGAGCACCAGCGTGAGCGGCACCATCAGCCCCTGCGCCAGCAGGCCGGCTTCGATCATGCGCGAGCGCAGGGCGCTGTAGCTCAGCAGGAACTGGACGACGAGGCCGGTGACGACGGCAAAGCCCACGCAGGTGAGCAGTTCGACCGTGGGCGTTTCCAGCGGCGTGTCGGCCCACCAGTTGCGCAGGCCGAGCACGTTCCAGCCGAGGATGAGCAGGCCCAAGTAGCCCAGGTGCGCTTCCTTGTGGTTGAGCGCGCGCAGGTACAGCAGGAAGATCGCCAGCACCGTGGTGGCGACGGCCAGCATCTGGACGACAGTGACGTTCCAGAAGGTCTGCGCGGCCTGTTCCTCGGCCAGCAGGGCCCGCGGCCCGACCTTCACGGCCGACAGGCCGCCCGAACGCTGGCGCGACGACACCTTCTGCAGGGCATACCCCTGCACCTTGATGTCGAGCGTGTTGCCTTGTGCCTGCAGGAGGCTCGCCGGCAGCGACACGAGCTGCGGGTAGGCGCAGTTGCGGGTGAGCGGCTCCACCATGCGCCCGTTGCGGTGCACCAGGTGGCCGTTGAGCCACACCTCGGCATTGCTGCACACGCGCTCGATGTAGGCGGCCTGCAATTCTTCGAGCTGCGCCGCGGCCTCCGGCGCGTCGAAGCGCAGGCGGTACCACACCGGGCCGTCCTCGCGCGGCCGGCTGCGCCACCAGTCGTCCGGCAGCGTGACCGGGCGGCCGGTCCGCTCGGCCGGGTATTGCGCGTCGGCCCCGGCCACCGACGTCGCCTGCTGCAGCACGATGACCCTGCCCTCGGAAGGGGCCGCGGAGGCGGCCAGGGCCACGAGGGCGAGCGACGCGGAAGCCAGCAGCACCAGCACCAGCCGGTGGATCCACGGGACGGGCCCCGACCGGGCCGAAGCAGAGGAAGCGGGGAGGCGGTCGTGCATGGGCGCCGATTGTGCAGGAGGGTGTCCTCACGCTGCGTGGGCCGCCCGGCGGGGCGACAATCGCGCTTTGCTCCAGAGGTCACGCTTGATCCTTCGACACGCTTTCATTCCGCTCGACAACATCCGCCTGGCGCACCTGTGCGGCAGCCTGGACGAGCACCTGCGCAGCATCGAGTCGGCGTTCGACGTGAGCATCTCGCGACGCAACGAGTCCTTCCGCATCGAAGGCGCCAAGGCCGATGCCGAACGGGCGGTGGCCCTGCTGCAGTCGCTGTACGACCGCGCGCGCAAGCCCATCCCCGCCGAATCCTTCCAGCTCGCCCTGGTGGAGGCGCTGGCCGACGTGCCGCGCGCCCGCAAGCGGGCCGTGGCGGCACGCGAGGGCAAGCGCGCCGACGAAGAGGGCGAGGGCGACGACCTCGTGCTGCGCACACGCCGCGCCGACCTGGCGGGCCGTACGCCCAACCAGCATCTGTACCTGGGCAACATCCGCGACCACGACATCACCTTCGGCATCGGCCCGGCCGGCACCGGCAAGACCTTCCTCGCGGTGGCCTGCGCGGTCGATGCGCTGGAGCGCAGCGCGGTGCAGCGCATCATCCTCACGCGCCCGGCGGTGGAAGCCGGCGAGCGCCTGGGCTTCCTGCCCGGCGACCTGGCGCAGAAGGTCGACCCCTACTTGCGCCCGCTCTACGACGCGCTGTACGACCTGATGGGCTTCGAGCGGGTCGGCAAGGCCTTCGAGAAGGGCAACATCGAGATCGCGCCGCTGGCCTTCATGCGGGGGCGCACGCTCAACCATGCGTTCGTGATCCTCGACGAGGCGCAGAACACCACGCGCGAACAGATGAAGATGTTCCTCACGCGCATCGGCTTCGGCAGCAAGTGCGTGGTGACCGGCGACGTGAGCCAGATCGACCTGCCGCGCGGCACCGACTCGGGCCTGATCGACGCCGAGCGGGTGCTGCGGCGGGTGAAGGGCATCGCGATGACGCGCTTCACCGCGGCCGACGTGGTGCGCCACCAGATGGTGGCGCGCATCGTCGAGGCCTACGACGCCGCGCCGCCGGAGCGCGACTGATGCCGCGCCCGGCGCTGACCCTGTCCTTGCAGTTCGCGGACGCCTCCCATCGTGCGCACCTGCCGCGGCACAAGGTGGCCCGCTGGATCCGTGCGGCGCTCGACGCGCCGGGCGAGATCACGGTGCGCGTCGTCGGCGCCGAGGAAGGTCAGGCCCTGAACCGCGACTTCCGCGGCAAGGACTACGCCACCAACGTGCTCACCTTCGACTACGAGCACGCGCCGGTCGTGCAGGCCGACCTGATCCTGTGCGCACCGGTGGTGGAGGCCGAGGCACGGCAGCAGAAGATCACGCTCGAAGCGCACTATGCGCACCTGCTGGTGCACGGCACGCTGCATGCGCAGGGCCACGACCACGAGGACGAAGGCGAAGCGCGCGAGATGGAGGCGCTGGAGACGGCCATCCTCGCCGGCCTCGGCTACGACGATCCCTACGGCCGCTGAGGTTCGGGGTGACCGCCCGCCGAGGGGGTCATCTCTTTGAGGTGCTCAGGTAGCGCTTGCGCCAGAAGAAGATGCCGAGCCCGGCGCCCAGGAGCACCATCGTGATGGTCGCCACCCACACGCCGGTCGGCGCGTGGATCAGCGGCAGGCCATCGAAGTTCATGCCGAAGAAGCCGGTGATGAGGTTGAGCGGCATGAAGATGGCTGTCAGCACCGTGAGCGTGCGCATGATGTCGTTGGTGCGGTTGCTCTGCGCCGAGAAGTGCATCTGCACCGCGGTCTCGGCCGAGGACTCCAGCCGCCGCACGTGGCTCAGCACACGCTCGATGTGTTCCAGCACGTCGCGCGAGCGCAGCCGCAGCAGTTCGCGTTCGCGCAGGGCGGCCGCGTCGTCGTGATCGGTGGGCCATTCTTCCAGGGCGTCGATCCACTCGACGATGGCGCTGCGCTGGTCCTCGCAGGTGTCTTCGAGAAGGTTCAGGGCATTGCGCGAATCGAGCAGCACCTGCCAGCTGTCGAAGTGGCTGCGCGGGTTGAAGAGCTCCTGCTGCAGGTAGCCGAGCTGCTTGGTCAGCAGGCGCCGCAGCTCCAGGTAGCTGTCGACCATGTGGTTGACCATGCGCAGCATCAGGTCGGCCGGGCTCGTGGGCTGGCGCGAGCCGCCGCTGCCGCGCTCGCCGACGCCCTGCGTCATCTGCTGCAGGCGGGTGGCGAAGAACTCGCGCACCGGGCAGTCGGTCGGGTGCACGGTCAGCAGTACGCGGTCGAAGACGGCGAAGCCCACCGGGCTGGTGTCGATCGCCTCCAGCGCCCGCTTGGCGCTGCTGAGCGTGCCCTGCGCGTCGTCGAGGAAAAGGCTGGTGCTGCCGCTGCCGGCGGCGAGCCGGCGAAACACCAGCAGGTCGTACGTCGAGGTGTAGTCGAAGTGCGAGGGCAACTGGTTGTTCAGCAGGTCGGAGATGTGCAGGTCCACGAGCTGCCCGCCGGTCCAGCGCTGGAACGACTGCTGCAGCAGCGCGATGTTGACCTCGAACTCGCGCCTGGCGCTGCCGATCCAGAGGTAGCCCGTGGCGGGCAACTGCGCGGGCAGCTCCTGCAGTTCGGTGAACTGCTCCGGCGTGATGTGCAGGATCCTCATCGCGCAGGGGTCAACGCCGTTGCAGCAGGCGCGCCGCGTCGAGCGCGAAGTAGGTCAGCACGCCGTCGGCGCCCGCGCGCTTGAAGGCGAGCAGGCTTTCCATCATCACCGCGTCGTGGTCGAGCCAGCCGTTCTGAGCCGCGGCCTTCAGCATCGCGTATTCGCCGCTCACCTGGTAGGCGAAGGTCGGCACGCGGAACTCGTCCTTCACGCGGCGCACGATGTCGAGGTAGGGCATGCCGGGCTTGACCATCACCATGTCGGCGCCTTCGGCGATGTCGAGCGCCACCTCGCGCAGGGCTTCATCGGTGTTGGCCGGGTCCATCTGGTAGACCTTCTTGTTGCCCTTGCCGAGGTTGGCGGCGGAGCCGACCGCATCGCGGAAGGGGCCGTAGAAGGCGCTCGCGTACTTGGCGCTGTACGCCATGATCCGCGTGTGGATGTGGCCGCGCTTTTCGAGCGCCTGGCGGATGGCGCCGATGCGGCCGTCCATCATGTCGCTCGGCGCCACGATGTCGACCCCGGCTTCGGCCTGCACCAGCGCCTGCTGGCTCAGGATCTTCACGGTCTCGTCGTTGAGGATGTAGCCGCTCGCGTCGCGCACGCCATCCTGGCCGTGCGAGGTGTAGGGGTCGAGGGCGACGTCGGTGAGGATGCCGAGGTCCGGGAAGCGCTTCTTCAGTTCGCGCACGACCTTGGGCACCAGGCCCTGCGGGTTGATCGCCTCGCCGCCGTCCTCGCTCTTGTTCTTCGCGTCGATGACGGGAAAGAGCGCCATCACCGGGATGCCCAGGCGCACGCATTCGTCGGCGACGGGCAGGAGCTGGTCAAGGCTCAGGCGCTGCACGCCCGGCATAGAGTCGACGTTCTGGATCTTGTTCTTGCCGGGCAGCACGAAGACCGGGAGGATCAGGTCGCTCACCTGCACATGGTGCTCGCGCACGAGCGCGCGGGTGAACTCGTCGCGACGCAGGCGACGCGGCCGGCTGGCGGGGAAGGGTGGGGGTGTGTGCACGGTGCGCTTCCAACGGGGTCAGGTGTCCAGACGTGCGGCTCGAGGCGTAGTTCGCACTTGCGCGTTTCCACGGT
>DASWSY010000691.1:0-4794 GCA_036402415.1 Rhizobacter sp.
ACAGCGCGATCGAGCGCGGATCGTCCAGCGCGCGCTCGGCCGCCCGGCCGTCGAGCACCGCGAACTCGGCCGGCGTCATGCCGCGTTGAACGAGTAGCGCCGCCAGCATCATGCCGACCGGTCCGGCGCCGGATATGACGATCTTGACCTTGGCTGTCACGGAGCAGTGCTCAAGCTTGGCCGCGCATCAGCGCTTCGATCGCGTCCGCATGCTTCGGCACCTTGCCGGTCAGGATGCGGCAGCCGTTCTCGGTCACCACGGCGTCGTCCTCGATCCGGATGCCGATGTTCCAGTACGCCTCCGGCACGCTTTCCGCCGGCCGCACGTACAGGCCGGGTTCGATGGTGAGCACCATGCCCGGCTGGAGCGCGCGCCAAGGCTTGCCTTCGGCCGAGTGGTCGCGATATTCGCCCACGTCGTGCACGTCCATGCCCAGCCAATGGCCGGTGCGGTGCATGTAGAACTGCCGGAATTCTCCTTTTTCGATCACATCGTCGAGCGAGCCGACCTTGGCGCGGTCCAGCAGCCCGGTGTCGAGCATGCCCTGCGCGAGCACGCGCACCGCGGCATGGTGCGCGTCGCGGTGGCGCTGGCCGGGGCGGGTGGCGGCGACCGCGGCGGCCTGCGCGGCGACCACGATGTCGTAGAGCTCGCGTTGCGGGGCGCTGAAGCGGCCGGTGGCCGGAAAGGTGCGCGTCACGTCGCTGGCGTAGCCATCGAACTCGCAGCCGGCGTCGACGAGACACAGCTCGCCGGCTTGGAGCCGCGTGGCGCCGGCGCTGTGGTGCAGCACGCAGGCATTTCGACCGGCCGCCACGATCGACGGGTAGGCCGGGCCGCTGGCGCCGTGGCGGCGGAATTCGTGCAGCAGTTCGGCCTCGATCTCGTATTCGGCGATGCTGCCCGCCGGCTGCCCGCGAAAGCGCGCGGCGCAGAAGCGCATGGCGCGCACATGGGCCCCGGCCGAGAGGGCGGCGGCGTGCCGCATCAGCGCCAGCTCGTCGTCGCCCTTGACCAGGCGCATCTCGTCGAGCAGCGCGGCGAGGTCGCGGTGGGCCGAGGGTGGCGCGTCGCCCATGTGGCTGCGCGAGCGTGTGTCGTCCAGCCAGGCCTCGAGGCGCCGGCCCGTGGCGGGCGGTGCGTCGAACACCGTCCACACCGCCGGCTGGTGGTTGAGCAGCGCGGGCATGCGGGTGTCGAGCTGGGCGATCGGCAGCGCGGCATCGACCCCCAGCGTGTCGCGCGCGGCCTCGGGCCCCAGGCGCACGCCGGTCCACACCTCCTGCTCGGGGTTCTTGTCGCGGCAGAAGAGCTCGCAGTGGCCGTCGGCACGCAGCACCAGGGCCGCGTCGGGCTCGTCGAAACCGGTGAGGTAGTGAAGGTGGCTGTCGGCGCGGTAGGGGTGCTCGCTGTCGCGGCTGCGAATCGCCTCGGGCGCGGCCAGCAGCACGGCCACGCCGCCGCCGGCTTCGCGCAGGCGCCGGGCCAGCTCGGCGCGGCGTTGAGCGAATTCAGGCTTTGCCGGAACCTTCAATGCGCTTCACGGCCGGGGGCAGATCGGGCGCCTGGGCCTGCTTGCGCAGGCGGCGCAGTTCGCGCATCAGCTCGCGGTCCATCGAGCCCGGCTCGCGCGCGGCGCGGGCCGCGGCTTCGCTGCCCTGGTCGGCCGAGCGCTTGACGGATTCGCGGTCGCCGGCGAGCTGCTGGCGCGTGCGGATGTGATTGGCCAGCGCCTCCACGGCATCGAGTTCGCCGTGCGCGTCGGTCTTGGGCAGGGCCACCACGCGCTTGTCCTTCATGCGCATGTTGAGCCGGCAGGTGCGGTTGCGGTTGAAGTGCCGCAGCGTGTAGCCCGGGGCCTCGGCCTCGGCCACGGAGACGTCGCGGATGTTCTCGATCGCCACCTGGTGCACCTTGTGCCCCAGGCCGCGCTGGAACCACACGTAGCTCGCGCTGACCGTCACGCGCTCCCAGCGGCGCAGGTCGAGTGCCACCGCGCCCAGCAGCATCAGCACCCCGAGGGCGCCGACCCAGCGCAGGTCCCAGCTCATGCCCACCCACATCACCACGCCCGAGGCCAGCACCAGGCCGACGATCTCGAGCACGGCGCGGTCGGCGGTGCTGTACACGCGGCGCTCGTAGCCGGCCACCTCGGGTTCGCCGGTGGCCAGCGGGTAGACCGCCGAGACCACGGCCTTGGCGCCCCGGCTGAGCAGGATGTGGCCGGCCACTGCGAGGGCCAGCAGGAAGGGCAGGGCGAGAACGTGCGTCACAGCCCGAAAGGTAGCGCGAAGCTCGCGCTGGCGAAAGGCCTGGGCACGACGCGGGCATGCGCGGCCGACACACGGTTGATCCGGTCGGCCGAGCGGCCACCCCGGCGTGGCTAAGATGCCTCGCGTCCACACTCGCCGTAGCAGCATGGAATACCGTCGTCTGGGCCGCAGCGGCCTGAAAGTGAGCGAACTGTCGCTCGGCTCCTGGGTCACCTACCACCAGCAGGTCGACGCGCGCGCCGCCGTCGAGCTGATGGCCGCGGCCATGGACGCCGGCATCAACTTCTTCGACAACGCCGAGGCTTACGCCGGTGGCCAGAGCGAGGTCGTGATGGGCGAGGCGCTGAAGGCGCTGAAGCGCCCGCGCCTGAGCTACCTGGTCTCGACCAAGTTCTTCTGGGGCCTGGACCACGGCGGCAACAAGGTCAACCAGCTCAACACCCTCAACCGCAAGTACCTGATGCAGGCCATCGACGGCTCGCTCAGGCGCCTGCAGCTCGAGCACGTCGACCTCGTCTACTGCCACCGCCCCGACCCCGAGACCCCGGTCGAGGAGACGGTGCAGGCCATGAGCGACATGGTGACGCAGGGCAAGGCGCTGTACTGGGGCACGAGCGAGTGGCCGGCGAAGCTGATCCGCGCCGCCTACGACTTCGCCGAGCGCGAGCGGCTGCACCGGCCGCTGATGGAGCAGCCGCAGTACCACCTCTTCTGTCGCACCCGCGTAGAACGCGAGTACAAGCGGCTGTGCGAGGACCTCGGCCTCGGCCTCACCACCTGGAGCCCGCTGGCAAGCGGCCTGCTCACCGGCAAGTACCGCGAGGGCGTGCCGGCCGGCAGCCGCGGTGCGCTGCACGACATGGGCTGGCTGGTGAAGAACCTCACCGACCCGGCACGCAACGCCGCGGTGGCGCAGCTCGAGCCGATCGCACGCGAACTGGGCGGCACGCTGGCGCAGCTCGCCATCGCATGGGCGCTGCACAACCCGCAGGTGAGCACGGTGATCCTCGGCGCCTCGAAACTCTCGCAATTGCAGGACAACCTCGGCGCGCTGGCCCTGGCGCCCAGGCTCACGCCCGAGCTCGTGGCCCGCATCGACCGCGCCACCAAATCCCTGGCCGACTAGACCGATGGCCCATTCCCACGACCTGCGTCCCTGGCAGCACGCGCACGTCTTCGACTCGGGCAACCGCCTGGGCGAGCGCCGCACGCTGTGGGTGCTGGCGATCACGCTGGTGACGATGGTGGTGGAGATCGCCGCCGGCTGGTGGACGGGCTCGATGGCGCTGCTCGCCGATGGCTGGCACATGGGCACGCACGCGCTGGCGCTGGCGGTCACGGCGGGCGCCTACTGGCTGGCGCGCCGCCATGCGCACGATTCGCGCTACGCCTTCGGCACCTGGAAGATCGAGGTGCTGGGCAGCTTCGCGAGCGCGCTGGTGCTGGGCCTGGTGGGCGCGGGCATCGTCGTCGAGTCGGTGGGCCGGCTGTGGCGTGCCGAGCCGCTCGAAGCGCAGTCGGCGCTGGTGGTGGCGGTGATCGGCCTGGTGGTGAACCTGGTGTCGGCCTGGCTGCTGCACGGCGCGCAGGGCGGGCACACGCACCACCACCCTGGCCACGACCACCATGAGCACCACGGCCACCACGAGCACGCCGACCATGCCCACGGCACCGACCTCAACCTGCGCGCCGCCTATGCCCACGTGGTGGCCGATGCGATGACCTCGTTGTTCGCGATCGGCGCGCTGTCGGCGGCGCTGTGGCTGGGCTGGACCTGGCTCGACCCGGTGGTGGGCATCCTTGGCGCGGTGGTGATCGGCGTGTGGGCCTGGGGGCTGATGCGGCAATCGTCGAACGTGCTGCTCGACCGCGAGATGGACCTGCCGCAGACGCAGGAGATCCGCGATGCCATCGAGTCCGACGGCGACGCCGTGGTGGCCGACCTGCACCTGTGGCGCGTGGGCCGCGACAAGTTCGCCGCCATCGTCTGCGTGGTGGCCGATGCGCCGCTCGCGCCCTCGGTCTACCGTGAGCGGCTGGCCGTGCACGAGGAGCTGGTCCACGTCTCCATCGAGGTGAACCGCTGCCCGCACGCGGGCTGATCTACGAGGCGGCGTTGAGCGCGTTCAGCCGCTCCACCGTGCCCACGTCGGTCCACGCGCCGGCGTAGGCGGTGGCCTCGATGCGGCCGGCATCGGCCCCGGCACGCAGCAGCGGTGTGAGCGGCAGTTTCTCGCCGACCTTCACGCCCGCCACGATCGTGTTGCGGAAGAGGCCGACGCTGGCCCAGGTGCGTTTCGGCGTGACGGTGCGAGACGCGAGGCCTTGTGCATCGATGCCGAAATCGCCCTCGGGGTGATGCGGCGCATTGGGCACGATCCACAGGTGGGCGAGCGCCCGGCCTTGTGCGAAGCGTTGCGCCGCGGCCGTGTCGAAGCGGAAACCGGGCAGGAACACGTCGCCCGAGACGACCCAGAAGCAGTCGTTCGTGGCATCGGTCAGCAGCGGCAGGGCTTTCGC
>DASWSY010000692.1:0-21037 GCA_036402415.1 Rhizobacter sp.
AGGAGCGGCTCACCCATGCGCTCGACGAGAAGGAGACCTTGCTGAAGGAGGTCTACCACCGCGTGAAGAACAACCTGCAGGTGGTGCAGAGCCTGCTGGCGCTGCAGCGGCGCAGCGTGCCCGAGGGGCCGGCGCGCGCCGCGCTCGACGACAGCGTGCAGCGCGTGCGTGCGATCGCGCTGGTGCACGAGAAGCTCTACCAGTCGGGCAGCCTCGCGTCGGTGTCGCTGCCCGAGTACACGCGCGACCTGCTGTTCCAGATCGGCGAGGTGGCCGGCCAGCGCCACATCGCCGTGCGCGCCGACATCGAGATCGCCCATGCCGGGCTCGACGGCGCCATTCCGCTCGGCCTGCTGGTCGCCGAACTCGTGGCCAACGCCTACAAGCACGGCTTCCGCGGCCGCAGCGAAGGCGAGATCCACGTCGTGCTGCGGCCCGCACCGGACGGCGCGGCGCTCTCGGTCAGCGACGACGGCGTCGGCCTGCCCGAGGGCTTTTCGCTGCAGGGCGCGAGCGGCACCATGGGCCTGCAACTCGCCGCCTCGCTGGCCCGCCAATTGGGGGGCGAGCTGCAGGTGCATTCGGGGCAGGGCACCTGCTTCAGTGCCATATTGACGCGTCTGTGACGTGCAGGAAGCTCCCATGGCGCCATCGTCGATCTTGATCGTGGAAGACGAAGCGGTCGTTGCGCTCGACCTCAAGATGCAGCTCGAAGACCTCGGGTACACCGTGGTCGGCATCGCCGACGACGCCGAGCAGGCGATGGCCCTGGCCGGCCGGCACAAGCCCGCGCTCGCGCTGATGGACATCCAGCTCAAGGGCCCGGTCGACGGCGTGGCGGTGGCGGGCGAGCTGCGCCGCAGGATGGACCTGCCGGTGATCTTCCTCACCTCGTTCAGCGATGCGCAGACGGTGCGCCGTGCGGCCCAGGCCGCACCGTATGGCTACCTCACCAAGCCCTTCCAGATCAAGGAGGTGGCGGCCGGCGTGGAGGTGGCGCTCACCAAGGCGCAGATGGAGCGCGCCGAGCGCGGCACCGAACGTTCGCTCGCCTTCGCCCTGCAGTGCGTGACCGATGGCGTGGTGCTCACCAATGAACGGCACGAGGTGCGTTTCATGAACCCGGCCGCGGAAGCACTCACCGGCTGGGACCTGCACGATGCCACGGGCCGCAGCGTCGACGAGGTGGTGCGCATCAGCATCGCCGAGCACGACCTGCCCGGCCTCGGCCTGCACGCGCCGGCCGAGGGGGTGTCGACGCAGCAGCGCGTGGCGATGGCCAATGCGATGACGCTGCACCGGCGCGATGGCTCCTCGATGCACGTCGACGAGTGGACCGGCCCCATCCGCGACGAGCACGGCGCCGCGACCGGCGGCATCGTGCTGCTGCGCAACGCCTCGCACCGCCTGGCGCAGGAAGAGCGGCTGCTGGAGGCGCAGGAGCGCTTCCGCTCGGCCTTCGACTTCGCCCCCATTGGCATGGCGCTAGTCTCGCTGGACCGCCGCATCCTGCTCGCCAACGAGGCCTTCGCGCACCTGGTGGGGCAGGACCCGTCCGCGCTGATCGGCCAGTCGGGCGACGCGCTCACGTTCGCCGACGACCTGCCGCACGAACACGCGCGGCTGCAGGAGCTGGTGCTGGGCCACGAGCCGATGGTGCAGTTCGAGAAGCGCTACCTGCATGTCGACGGCACGGAGATGGACGGCTCGCCAGTGCTGGTGGTGGTGACGGTGGTGCGCGAAGGCGACGAGCTGGTGTGCTTTCTCTACCAGGTGCACGACCAGCAGGCGCAGCGCGAGATCGCCGGCAAGGCGGCCGAACTTGCCGTCGAACGCATGCGCCGGCAGGCGAGCGATGCGCAGCACCGCGCCACGCGCGACGTGCTCGCGCGCGTGACGCACGAGATGCGCACGCCGCTCAACGCGGTGCTTGGCTACGGCGAGCTGCTGAAGGCCATGTCGATGGGCAACAGCGCGCAGCTCCACGGCTATGCCGAGCAGGTGGTCAGCGCCGGGCGGCACATGCTGTCGCTGGTGCGGGAAGTGCTGGAAGCGCCGCACGGCCACATGCAGGGCATGGTGGTGCCGCTGGAGGCGGTGAACCTGCGCGGCGCGATCGAGGAGGCCATCGGCCTGCTCAAGCCGAGCGCGCAGGCGCACCACATCTGGCTCGACAACCGTGTGCCCGCCGAGGTGTGCGTGATGGCCGACCCGATGCGGCTGCGCCAGGTGCTGCTCAACGTGGGCTCCAACGCCATCAAGTACAACAGGCCGCGAGGCCTGGTGCGCTGGGCGCTCCAGCCGGCCGACACGGGTCGCGCGAGGTTCTCCGTCGTCGACGAAGGCGTGGGCATGACGCCCGAGCAGTTGGAGCGGCTGTACCGGCCCTACGAGCGCCTGGGGCAGGAGCGCTCGGCCATCGCCGGCACGGGGCTGGGCCTCGTGGTGACCCGTGGCCTGGTGGAGCGCATGGGCGGGTCGATCGAGATCACGAGCGAGCCGCGGGGTGGGACGCGGGTCGAACTGGAGTTCGACTCGGTGGGATGACGGCCCCTCGGCCGACGGGTACGTCGGCCGATCCCCCGAGGGGATGCGGGCCGGCTTGGGGCGGCCCGGCGCTCGGCCCGCCGCGTTGTCCCGTCATCCTCCCCAGACTTCGCGGGCCGTCTCGACCACCAGCTTGAGCTTGTTGCGCTGCGCTTCCACGGCAATGTTGTTGCCGTGCACGGTCGAGCTGAAGCCGCACTGCGGCGACAGGCAGAGCTGCTCCATCGGCGCGTACTTCGAGGCTTCGTCGATGCGGCGCTTCAGCGTGTCCTTGCTCTCCATCTCGCCGAACTTGGTGGTCACGAGGCCCAGCACGACGATCTTGCCCTTGGGCAGGTAGCGCAGCGGGCGGAAGTCGCCCGAGCGGTCGTCGTCGTATTCGAGGAAGTAGGCGTCGAGGTTCATCTCCTTCAGGAGCGCCTCGGCCACCGGCTCGTAATTGCCGGCCGCGGCGTGCGTGCTCTTGAAGTTGCCGCGGCACAGGTGCATGGCGAGCGTCATGCCGGCGGGCTTCTGCGCGACCACGAGGTTGATGAACTTGGCGTAGCGGTGCGGCAGTTCGTTGGGGTCGTCGCCGCGCTGGCGGGCGGCCTCGCGCATCTTCTCGTCGCAGAGGTAGGCGAGGTTGGTGTCGTCCATCTGCACGTAGGTGCAGCCGGCCGCGGCGAGCGAGCGAAGCTCGTCGCCGTAGGCGTTGGCCACGTCCTGATAGAAGCTCGGCTCGAGCTCGGGGTAGGCCTCGCGGCTGATGCCGGCACGCCCGCCACGGAAGTGCAGCATGGTCGGCGAGGGGATGGTCACCTTGGCGGTGCTGCCCGGTGCGAGCTGGCTCTTCAGGTACTGGAAGTCGGCGAGCTGGATGTCCTTCACGTGCTTCACCTTGTCGATGACGCGCATGACGGGCGGGGCCAGTTCCTCGGTGCCGTCGGGCCGCACGATGGTGACCGGGATGTCGGTCTTCACGCCGCCGAGCTGCTCGAGGAAGTCGATGTGGAAATAGGTGCGGCGGAACTCGCCGTCGGTGATCGACTTCAGGCCCACGTCTTCCTGGAACTTCACGATCTCGGTGATGCACTCGTCCTCGACGCGGCGCAGCTCGGTGGCCGAAAGCTCGCCCTTGGCCTTCTTCTCACGCGCTTCGAGCAGGCGCGCCGGCCGCAGGAAGCTGCCCACGTGGTCGGCGCGGAAAGGGGGGGTGGTGCGAGCGGTCATCATCGTCTCCAGGGTCCAGGGAAGAGGGCGATGGTAGCGATTCAGGCCCGCCGATGAATACAGGATCGCCCCACAGGTTAGGTTTAACCCGCGGTTTGTTCCGTTTGGCAGGCCGGATAGACTTGTTATGTATACAACGCGTATCCAGAAAGCCGCCGCCATGAAAACCTTCCCCTTGAACGCCTGGTATGCCGCCGCCTACGACGTGGAGGTGAAAGCAGCCCTGCTGAGCCGCACCATCTGCGGCCAGAAGATCGTCATGTTCCGCCGCAAGAATGGCTCGGTTGCCGCGCTGGAAGACGCCTGCTGGCACCGCCTGCTGCCCCTGTCCAAGGGCACGCTGCACGATGACGAGATCACCTGCGGCTACCACGGCCTGGTCTTCAACGGCGATGGCCGCTGCACCCACATGCCCTCGCAGGAGACGATCAACCCGTCCGCCTGCGTGCGCTCCTTCCCGGTCGTGCAGAAGCACCGCTTCATCTGGATCTGGCCCGGCGACCCGGCGCTGGCCGACGAATCGAAGGTGCCCGACCTGCACTGGAACGATCACCCCGAATGGGCCGGCGACGGCAAGCTGATCCAGGTGAAGTGCGACTACCGCCTGGTGCTCGACAACCTGATGGACCTGACGCACGAGACCTTCGTGCACGGCTCTTCCATCGGCCAGCGCGCCGTGGCCGAAGCGCCCTTCGTCGCCACCCACAGCGACAAGTTCGCCACCGTCACACGCTGGATGGAAGGCATCGACGCACCGCCCTTCTGGGCCGCCCAGCTCAAGCACGCGACCGGCTACGAAGGCAAGGTCGACCGCTGGCAGATCATCCGCTTCGAGGCGCCGTGCACCATCACCATCGACGTGGGCGTGGCGAAGGCGGGCACCGGCGCACCGCAGGGCGATCGGTCGCAGGGCGTGAACGGCTTCGTGCTCAACACCATCACGCCCGAGACCGAATCCACCTGCCACTACTTCTGGGCCTTCGCACGCAACTATTGCCTGGGCGAGCAGCGCCTCACGCACGAGCTGCGCGAAGGCGTGGCCGGCATCTTCCGCGAAGACGAGCTGATCCTCGAAGCTCAGCAGCAGGCCATCGACGAACACCCGGGCTACAAGTTCTACAACCTCAACATCGACGCCGGCTCGATGTGGGCGCGCAGGCTGATCGACAAGATGGTGGCGCAAGAGACGCCGCCCGATGCACCGCGTGTGATCCCCCTGCGGAGCGCTGCATGAGCACCCGTCATTCCCGCGAAAGCGGGAATCCAGGCACGCTGCCGCTCGTGGATTCCCGCGTCCGCGGGAATGACGGCGAAGAAGGCACTTCGCAGACGGTGCGTGTGCAGCTCAAGTTGCGCGAGCTGATCGTCGGCGGCGAGCTGAAACCGGGCAGCCGCATCGCCGAGCTCACGCTCGTCGACCTGCTCGGCGCCTCGCGCACGCCAATCCGCATGGCGCTGGTGCGCCTGCAGGAAGAAGGCCTGCTCGAAGCACTGCCCAACGGTGGCTTCGCGGTGAAGGACTTCTCCGAAGCCGACATCCACGACGCGATCGAGGTGCGCGGCACGCTCGAAGGCCTGGCCGCGCGTCTGGCCGCCGAGCGCGGCGTCACCTCCATCCTGCTGGCCGAAGCGCGCGACTGCATCGCCCGCATCGACGACCTGCTCGCGCAACCCGAGCTGAGCGAAGACTCGTTCAACGGCTACGTCGAACAGAACGGCCGCTTCCATGACCTGCTCTCCGAGATGGCCGGCAGCGATCTCGTGGCGCGGCAACTCGAACGCGCCAAGACCTTGCCCTTCGCCTCGCCGAACGGCTTCGTGCTCGCCCGCTCCACCGGCCCCGACGCGCGCGACACGCTCGTCGTCGCACAGGCCCAGCACCGTGCGGTGCTCGACGCCATCGTGCAGCGCGAAGGCGCACGTGCCGAATCGCTGATGCGCGAGCACGCCCGCATCGCCCACCAGAACCTGCGCGAAGCGCTGCAAAGCCACCAGAGCCTGCAGCGCCTGCCCGGCGCGAGCCTGATCCGCCGCCGCGCCACCCGTTAGACCTGGACGTCCCCACATGAAGAGCAGCAACACCTGGCACCCCGCGCACATCCGCGCCCACCGCGACCTGAGCCCCACGGTGCGCGAGTTCGAGATCCGGCCCGAAGGCGGCGTGAAGCCGTGGACGGTGGGCAGCCACCTCAAGGTGCGGGTGAAGATCGATGGCCGCGAGGAGACACGCTCCTATTCTTTGGTGGGCCTCCACGACCCGGCCGTCTACCGGATCGCGGTGAAGCGCGCCGACCCCGGCCACGGTGGCTCGCGCCACATGTGGTCGCTCGAAGCCGGCGAAGAGCTGACCATCGGCGAGCCCGACAACCATTTCGAGCTGGCCTTCAACGCACCGCAGTTCCTGCTGGTGGCCGGTGGCATCGGCATCACCCCGCTGGTCGGCATGGCGCAGATGCTGGCCGCCAAGGGCGCCGACGTGCGCATGCGCTACGCGGCGCGCAGCGCCGCCGAACTCGTCTATGCCGACGTGCTGCAGCAAAGCCTCGGCGACCGTCTGCGCACCTGTTGCAGCGATGCTGGCGAGCGCCTGAGCCTCGAGCGCGAGATCGCCGCGCTCGTGCCGGGCGCGCAGATGCTCGTCTGCGGCCCGCTCGGCATGCTCGATGCCGCGCGCGACGCCTGGGCCGCCGCCGGCCGCCCGCCGGCCGACCTGCGCTTCGAGACCTTCGGCAACAGCGGCCACCATGCGGCCGAGCCCTTCTGGGTGGAGCTGCCGCGCCACAAGCTGCGCATCGAGGTGCCGCCCCACCGCACGCTGCTCGACGTGCTGGAGGAGCACGGCGTCGAGACCCTGTCCGACTGCTGCAGGGGCGAGTGCGGGTTGTGCGCGATGGACGTGATCTCGGTGCAGGGCCGGATCGACCACCGCGATGTGTTCTTCAGCCCGCACGAGCACCAGGCCAACCAGCGCCTGTGCGCCTGCGTGTCGCGCGTGAGCGGCGGCGGCGTGGTGCTCGACAGCGCCTACCGCGCCGACTGAGCGGCCGCGTCGCGCGCCGCCACCGGCGCATGCCGGGCCATGAGCTCGGCGACCCAGTCGATGAAGACGCGCAGCCGGGCGCCGAGGTAGCGGTTCTGCGGCCACGCCGCGTGCACCGGCATCGGGTCGAGCTGCCAGTCGGCGAACAGCCGTTGCAGCGCGCCGCGCCGCTCGTGCGCGTCGGCCATGTAGGTGGGCAGGCACAGCACGCCCATGCCGGCCAGTCCGGCAGCGAGGTAGGCATTGCCGTCGTCCACCGCCACCACGTAGCGGCCCTGCAGCATCACGTGTTCGGGCCCGCGGCGCATCGGCTGGGTCGCCACCGTACCACTGCTCGCCTGCAGGTAGCCGACGAGGTGGTGGCGGGGATCCTCCAGCTCGGCGGGGTGCTCCGGGTGGCCGGCGCGCGCCAGATAGGACGGGGCGGCATAGACGGCCAGGGCGAGCTCGCCCACGCGGCGCGCGCTGAGCGACAGGTCGGTGACCTCGCCGCCGCGCAGCACGCAGTCGACGCGGTCGCTGATCACGTCGACCCGGCGGTCGCTCACGCCCATGTCGAGCTGGATCTCGGGGTAGCGGGCATGGAAGGCGGGCAGCGCGGGCATCAGCAGCAGCCGTGCGAGCGGACTCGGCACGTCCACCCGCAGCCGGCCCTTGGGCGCGCCTGCGGCGCTCGAGACGCTGCTGTCGGCGTCGTCGAGGTCGTCCAGCAGCCGCACCACCCGCTGGTAGTAGGCCGCCCCGTCGACGGTGACGGCGACCCGGCGCGTGGTGCGGTTGAGCAGCCGCACGCGCAGCCGCGACTCGAGCTGCTGCACGAGCTGCGTCACCGTGGTCTTGCTCAGGTGCAACGTCTGTGCGGCTTTTGTGAAGCTGCCGGCCTCGACCACGCGGGCAAAGGCCCTCAGCGCATCGAAACGGTCCATCGGTTCTCCTGGTGACGGCGGGGCGATTGTTTGCGTACGCCAAACGATCATTGTGCGAGTTGCCTGTTTATCCGGCGTCCGCAGGTCCATAGAGTGGGGATTCCCCGATCCCACCAGGAGCTTTCATGTCTGCACGCGACGTTGTCTTCCCGCCCGGGCGCCAGGCCCTCTACGAACGCAACCGCTACTCGCCCGCCATCCGATCGAACGGCTTCCTCTTCGTGTCGGGCCAGGTGGGCAGCCATCCCGACGGCTCGGTCGAGCCGGACCTGCCGGCGCAGGTGCGTCTGGCCTTCGAGAACCTCGATGCCATCCTCGCCGAGGCCGGCTGCAGCTTTCGCGACGTGGTCGACGTGACCGCGTTCATCGTCGACCCGCAGCGGCATCTGGAGACGATCTGGAAGGTCGTCGGCGAATACTGGGGCGAACCGCCGTACCCCACCCTGACGGGCGTCGGCGTGACCTGGCTCTCGGGGTTCGACTTCGAGATCAAGGTGATCGCCAGACTGCCGGGATAGGAGGCATGGGGGTGCCCGGCCGAGGGGTTTCCCGCAGCGACATGCCGCCGCGGCATAGCTGCTAGTTGAAGTTCCCAATTGCTGAATAGCGTGCGCGGGGCGCACAGTGCGCTCCTTGCGATTTACCCGGAGCCCCTCATGCAAAAACGCCAGGTTTTGAAGGCGATTCTTCCCCTCGCACTCGGTCTGTCCGCCACGCAGGCTTTCGCCCAGACCGCCCCGTTCAAGATCGGCTTCATCCTGCCCATGACGGGCCAGTCGGCCTCCACCGGCCGCCAGATCGAGGCCGCCGCCAAGCTCTACATGGCGCAGAACGGTGCCACCGTCGCGGGCCGCAAGATCGAGCTCATCATCAAGGACGACGCCGGCGTGGCCGACTCCACCCGCCGCATCGCGCAGGAGCTGGTGGTCAACGACAAGGTCGACGTGCTGGCCGGCTTCGGCCTGACGCCGCTCGCGATGGCCACCGCACCCATCGCGACGCAAAGCAAGACCCCGATGGTCGTGACCGCCGCGGCCACCTCGGTCATCACCACCGCCTCGCCCTACATCGTGCGCACCAGCTTCACGCTGCCGCAGGCGGCCGTGGCCATGGGCGAATGGGCCGGCAAGAACGGCATCAAGAAGGTGGTCACGCTCGTCACCGACTACGCGCCCGGCATCGACGCCGAGAAGTTCTTCAAGAGCCAGTTCCAGTTGAACGGCGGCGAGATCGTGGCCGAGATCCGCTCGCCGCTGCGCAGCCCCGACTTCGCGCCCTTCCTGCAGCGCGTGCGCGACGCCAAGCCGGATGCAGTCTTCGTCTTCCTGCCCTCGGGCCAGGGCGCGGCCTTCATGAAGCAGTTCGCCGAGCGCGGGCTCGACAAGTCGGGCATCAAGCTCATCGGCACCGGCGACATCACCGACGACGACCAGCTGAACGACATGGGCGACGTGGCGCTCGGCGTGGTGACCGCGCAGCACTACTCGGCCTCGCACAACTCGCCGATGAACAAGAAGTTCGTCCAGGCCTTCGAGGCGGCCAACAAGTTCCGTCCCAACTTCATGGCGGTCGCCGGCTACGACGGCATGCGCGTGATCTACAAGGCGCTCGAAGCGACCAAGGGCAAGGGCGGCGGCGACGACCTGCTGGCGGCCATGAAGGGCCAGGTCTTCGAAAGCCCGCGCGGCCAGGTGATGATCGACGCGCAGACCCGCGACGTGGTGCACGACATCTACATCCGCAAGGTGGAGCGTGTGGGCGGCCAGCTCTGGAACCAGGAGTTCGACGTCCAGAAGGCCGTGAAAGACCCGGGCAAACTCGGCACGAAGTAACAGCCACCGTCATTCCCGCGAAAGCGGGAATCCACGCCCAGCCCCACCTGGATTCCCGCCTGCGCGGGAATGACGGTTCTCCTGCCGATCCCTCGTCATGCTGACCCTCCTCTTCGACGGCATCGCCTACGGCATGCTGCTGTTCGTCCTGTCCGTCGGCCTCGCGGTCACGATGGGCCTGATGAACTTCATCAACCTCGCGCACGGTGCGTTCGCGATGGCCGGCGGCTACACCACCGTGCTGTTGATGAACCGGCTCGGCGTGCCCTTCCTCGCCACGCTGCCGCTGGCCTTCCTGTTCACGGCGATCCTCGGCGCGGCCTTCGAGCGCACGCTGTACCGGCCGATGTACAACCGGCCGCACCTCGACCAGGTGCTGTTCTCCATCGGCCTCGTGTTCATGGCGGTGACGGGGGTCGACTACATCATCGGCTCGCAGCAGCAGATGATCTCGGTGCCGAGCTGGCTGCAGGGCCGCTTCGACCTGGCCGACGTCGGCATCGGCAAGTACCGCCTCTTCATCATCATCGTGTGCGGCCTGCTGACGGTGGCGCTGCAGATGATCCTCAGCCGCACGCGTTTCGGCAGCCGGCTGCGCGCCGCGGTCGATGACCCGCGCGTGGCACGCGGCCTCGGCATCAACGTCAACCAGGTCTTCCTGCTCACCTTCGCCGTGGGCTCGGGCCTCGCCGGCCTGGGCGGGGCGCTCGGTGCCGAGGTGCTGGGCCTGGAGCCGATCTTCCCGCTCAAGTTCATGGTGTATTTCCTGATCGTGGTGTCGGTCGGCGGCACCACCACCATCACCGGCCCGCTGCTCGCGGCGCTGCTGCTGGGCATCGCCGACGTGTTCGGCAAGTACTACGCGCCCAAGCTCGGGGCCTTCATCGTCTACGCGCTGATGATCGCGATCCTCACCTGGCGTCCGCAGGGCCTCTTCGGCCAGAGGGGCTCGAAATGAGCGCGGGCACATCTCTGGAAAAAGTGCAGGCCTCGCTGCGCGCCGCCTCGGGCTGGCGCTGGTGGGAGATCGCCCTCGGCGTGGTGGCACTGGCCTCGGTGTTCGTCTCGGGCAGCCACGCGCTGCTCTTGAACGAGATCGCGATCCTCGCGCTCTTCGCCCTGTCGCTCGACCTGATCCTCGGTTATGCCGGCATCGTGTCGCTCGGCCATGCGGCCTTCTTCGGCTTCGGGGCCTACACCGCGGCGCTCTTCGCCAAGCATGTGTTCCCCGATCCGCTGGTCGGCCTGGCCGTCACGATCGCGGCGACGGCGCTGCTGGGCGCGCTGTGCAGCGTGCTCGTGATGCGCGGCTCCGACCTCACGCGCCTGATGATCACGCTGGGCGTGGCGGCCGTGCTCTTCGAGCTGGCCAACAAGCTCGACTGGCTGACCGGCGGCGCCGACGGACTGCAGGGCGTGGTGATGGGGCCGCTGCTCGGCCAGTTCGAGTTCGACCTCTACGGCAAGACCGCCTACGCCTACAGCCTCGCGGTGCTGGTGGTGTGCCTGCTCATCACACGCCGCATCGTGCATTCGCCCTTCGGCTATTCGCTCAAGGCGCTGCGCGACAACCGCCTGCGCGCGCAGAGCATCGGCCTGTCGGTGCACCTGCGGCTGGTCGCCGTCTACACGCTGGGCGCGGCCATCGCCGGTGCGGCAGGGGCGCTGATGGCGCAAACCTCGGGCTTCGCCTCCCTCGACGGCCTGGAGTTCCACCGCAGCGCCGAGCTCGTGCTGGTGCTCGTGATCGGCGGCACCGCGTACCTGTACGGCGGCATCTTCGGCGCCATCGCCTTCAAGCTGCTGCACGACGTGCTCTCGGCCTGGACCCCGCAGTACTGGATGTTCTGGCTGGGCCTCTTCCTCGTGGTCCTCATGCTCGTCGGGCGTGACCGCCTCGTCCGGCCCTGGACGTGGTTCAAGCGCGGGGGACAGGCATGAGCACGGTGGTTCTCGAGACGCACAACCTGGTCAAGCGTTACGGCGGCATCACGCCGACCAACGACGTCTCCATCAAGGTCCACAAGGGCGCACGCCACGCGCTGATCGGCCCCAACGGCGCCGGCAAGACCACGCTCGTGAACCTGCTCACCGGCGTGACCGAGCCCACCTCGGGGCGCATTTCGCTCGACGGGCAAGACATCACCCGGCTCGCGCCCCACCAGCGCGTGCGCCGCGGCATCGTGCGCACCTTCCAGATCAACCAGCTCTGGAGCGAACTCACGCCGTTGCAGTCGCTCGCGCTCACGGTGAGCGCGCAGCTCGGCATCAGCCACTCGTGGTGGAAGCCGCTCGGCAGCGATCCACGCGTGGCCGAGCGCTGCGCGGTGCTGCTGAAGCAGTTCCGCCTGGACGACGTGATGGACCAGCAGGTCAAGCACCTGGCCTACGGCAAGCGCCGCCTGCTGGAGATCGCCACCGCCATCGCCAGCGAGCCACGCGTGCTGCTGCTCGACGAGCCGGTGGCCGGCGTGCCCGAGGGCGAGCGCCAGGAGATCTTCGACACCATCAACGCGCTGCCGCCGGAGGTGACCATCCTCCTGATCGAACACGACATGGACCTCGTCTTCAACTTCGCCCGCACGGTGAGCGTGCTCGTCAACGGCGCACTCTTCGCCGAAGGCGACGTGGCGAGCATCTCGACCGACCCGCGCGTGAAGGCCGTGTACCTGGGTGAAGGACACGAGGTGGGCCATGGCTGAACTGCTGAAAGTCGAAGGCCTGAAATCAGGCTATGGCGAAGCGGTGGTGGTGCAGGGCGTGGACCTCACGCTGGAAGCCGGCCAGTCGCTCGCACTCCTCGGCCGCAACGGCACCGGCAAGACGACCCTCATGAACACGCTCGTCGGCGTGACGCGCCGCCACGCCGGCCGCATCTCGCTCGCCGGGCAGGACATCACGACGATGCCGGCCTATCTGCGCGCCGGTGCCGGCATCGGCTGGGTGCCGCAGGAGCGCAACATCTTCAAGTCGCTCACGGTGCACGAGAACCTGACGGCCGTCGCCCGGCCCGGCCCGTGGACGGTGGACCGCGCCTACGAGATGTTCCCTCGCCTGGCCGAGCGCAAGTCCAACATGGGCAACCAGCTCTCGGGCGGCGAGCAGCAGATGCTGGCCGTGGCGCGTGCGCTGGTGTTGAACCCCAAGCTGCTGCTGCTCGACGAGCCGCTCGAAGGCCTGGCGCCCATCATCGTGGAAGAGCTGCTGCGCTCCATCGCCCGCGTGGTGAAGGACGAAGGCATGTCGGCCATCATCGTGGAGCAGAACCCGCGCATGATCCTGCCGATCACGCACAACGCCGTGGTGCTCGACCGTGGCCAGGTGGTGCACCGCGACCGCAGCGAAGCGCTGCTGGCCGCGCCCGAGCAACTGGAGCGCTGGCTGGCGGTGGCCAAGGCCTGAGGGCCTGGCAGGTCGTCACGTCTGATCGATGACGACGCTCAGCTCGTCCCTTTGAGGCGTGCCACAAGCGAGGTGATGAGCCGCTGACCCTGCGCGTCCAGCTGTCCGGCGCGCAAACGCTGCTCGCGTTCCAGCTCACGAAGGCGCCATTCCATCTCACCCACGAGCGTCACCACTTCGGCGTAGACGCGCGCATCACGCAGCGCGGCAAGTTCCTTCACGATGCGCTCGGGGGAATCGGCGTCCAGTCCTGTGCTGGAGAACGATGCGCGGATGCGCTGGATGCGCTGCAGGCCGGTCTCCAGCACGGCCCTGACCGGCGGTGCCGCCGCGTCGATCTGTTCCTCGATCCAGGCCCGCTCCTGCTGGAAACGCGCCAGCGTGGCGGCCATCTTCAGGATGCGGGGCACCACCTGTTCCAGCGGCGGGGCGTTCGTGAGCTCGATGGGCATGTCGGGCGCCGTTCTGGCGGCGGACGACACGATGTCGAGCAAGTCCGGTGCGAACTCACCCGGGACAAGCCGTGCCGCCATGCTGGCGCGCAGCAACGGCGTCACGCCCGACTCGACCAGGCCCATCAGCCACTCGGCCGCTGCCAGGATCTGCCCGTCCAGTGTGAACTTGTCATGCCGGATGCCTTGCGGATAGCCAAAGCCGTCGAGCCGCTCGTGGTGCAACAGCACGGCGTTTGCGATCTCCTTGCCCGCCCCGGCCATGTCGCGTAGCACCCGGTGGGCGATCAGCGGGTGCGCGGCGATATGGCGCCACTGTGCCGGGTCCAGCCGGGCATCTCTGCGCACCAGCGCCGGATCGATGTAGAGCTCGCCGATGTCATGCACGAGGCCTGCCGTCGCGAGCGTCCGGTGATAGCCGATGTCGCCAGGCACCAGGCGTCGAGCCAGTGCCATCGCCAGCATCGCGACACCGACCGCGTGGTCCACACGATCGCGATGCTGCTGTCCATAGACCGTCAGCAGCGACTGCATCGGCATCGAAAGACTCAGTTTCCCGAGCGATTCCGGAATCCCGCGCGCCTGTTCGGTCGCGCAGAGCGCATTCAGCAAAGGGTGTTTTTCGAGCAGCCAGACGGCAATCGGCACGAACCGGGACGGAATCAGCCCATCCACGATCTCGAGGCACTCTTCCAAGGGCTTGGCGAGCTTGTGCCGCAGAAGGCGCTCGCGGGTCGAGGCATCGACGCGTGCGCCCTTTGCGAGCAGCTTGATGCCGTTGCCCGTGAGGATGTCTTCCGATACCGCCACATCGTGCGTCTGCGAGGTGGCGACAACGTGGTTGAGATAGTGCGGATTGACCTCGTCCAAGGGGTCGGCGGGGTTGGCAGACATGGCGTTGTTGTTCACTGGACGCCCTTGGAGCGGTAACGGGATATCGGTGCACCGCGCCGGCACTTGAGCCACTCTGCCGCGAGGTCGTTGCGGAAAGGTTGATCCGGATCAAGCCGTCGAAGGCCCCGGCGATGTGGTGCGGCGAATCGAGGGTGCCCCTGACCTGACGCAGATCAACTTTCGCGACTGCCCTGCTTCAAGGCGCCGCCGAGATTCCGAAAAGCGGCATGCCGGGCCTCTGATTGCGCCGGTGCCAAGCAAAGGAGCGCCCGTGCGCCGAAACGAACCCGTGACGCAGAAGGAATACTCGTGCCGCCTGGCGGCAGCCTGGTGTCCACGACGGACCTGAAAGGCCGCATCACCTACTGCAACCCGGCCTTCATCGAGGTCAGCGGGTATGCGCGGGAGGAACTTCTCGGCCAGCCGCACAACCTCATTCGCCACCCCGACATGCCCGAAGAGGCGTTCCGCGACCTCTGGGCCACGGTGTCGAGCGGGCGGCCGTGGTCAGCCTGCGTGAAGAACCGGCGCAAGGACGGCGACCACTATTGGGTGATCGCCAATGTCACCCCGCTGGTGGAAGACGGCAGGCCGGTCGGCTACATGTCGGTGCGCAGCGTCCCGAAGCGGGACGAGGTCGCGCAAGCCGAGACGCTGTATCGGAAGATGAACGCCGCTCGGCGCGATGGCCGCCCTGCGATTCGGCTCGACGCGGGCCGCGTGCGCCATCCAGGCTGGCGCGGCTGGATGGATCGGGCCGCCGACCGTGCGCGAGCCTCGTGCTTCCAGATCGCCGCCGTCGGCATCGCCATCGTGGCCTACGCGCTCGGTGCGGCACTGGAACGCTCGGTTGCGGGGTTCCTTCTGGGGGCGGCACTCGGTGCCGGCGCCGGCACGTGGATGGTCCGAGCCCTGACGCGGCCGCTGTCGGCGCTGCTGCGTGCGGCTCGACTCATGGCCGCCGGTGACCTGAGGCACAGGGTGGAAGGCGGCGCCTGCGGCATCGTCGGTGAGTTGCAGGCGGCGCTGGCCCAGCTCAACGTCAACCTGCAGGCGATCGTGGGAGACGCGCGGTCCGAGGTCGTTCGCATGGAACGGTCGATCGCCGAGATCGCCGAGGGCAATCTCGACATGTCGGGCCGCACGGAGTCGCAGGCCGGCAGCCTTCAGCAGACCGCCGCCTCGATGGAAGAGATCACCGGCACCGTCCGCCAAGGTGCCGAGGCAGCGCAGCAGGCGTCCACGCTTGCCGACGGCGCGTCCGATGTCACCCAGCGCAGCATGGCGGCCATGCACCGGGTCTCCAGCACCATGCAGGACATCAGCGAGGCCTCGCGGCGCATCGCCGACATCTCCGGCGTGATCGACGGCATTTCCTTCCAGACCAACCTGCTGGCCCTCAATGCGGCCGTCGAGGCCGCGCGCGTGGGTGAGCAGGGCCGAGGCTTCGGTGTGGTGGCCGGCGAGGTGCGTGCGCTGGCCCAACGCAGCGCGCAGGCGGCCAGGGAGATCCGCCAACTCATCGAAACGGCCCAGTCACGCATTGCCTCGGGCGTGCGTGAGGCCGACATGGCCGCCGACACGATCGGCAGGACAGCCGACAGCGTGAGCCACGTGACCCGGCTGATCCACGAGATCAGCCATGGTGCGTCCGAACAGCTCAGCGGCATTGCGCAGGTGAATCAGGCCGTTGCGCATCTGGACGGCATCACCCAGCAGAACGTGGGAATGGTGGAGCGGCTTTCGGCGTCTGCGGCGGCGCTGCGCAGTCAGGCCCAGACCGTGTCGGATTCCGTGCGGGTGTTCCATACCAGGCAGGACGCCGCCGAACGGGCCGCGGGGTCAACCGCTCCGTAGCGCGCAGGCGCCCGTAGGAACCCACCGACATCACGTCAGCGCCTCGTGCGAATGACACGCCCCGCCGCACGGCCCAAGATGGACGCTCCTTCACCACCGCCGGCAGGAGCAACCCATGCGCAACCCCTGGCTCGCCAAGAACCCCTTCATGAGTGCCTGGCTGAGTGCCGCCAACCGGGCCGGGAGCACCGTGCGTGGCCACGCCACGGCGGCGGCCAAGCGCGAACTCGCCTCCTCGCAGACGGCCGCCACGCAGCAGATCATCGACTTCTGGACCGGCAAGTCGTTCGTGGCCGCGACGCCCGCGCGCAAGCGCAAGACGAAGAAGCGCTGAGCCCTGCGCCTGAGCTGCCGCGTTCTTTCCGTTGCGGGACGCGGCGGATGCGCGGTGTCTTCGGCCCGCCGACTCACACTTCGTAGGGCAGCCCCACGTAGTTCTCCGCCAGAGACGTCATCGCCGCCTGCGAGCCCAGCAGGTAGTCGATCTCGGCCTCCTGGATCTTCTGGCCGAACTCGCCGCCCTCGGGGAACTTGTGCATGAGGGACGTGAACCACCACGAGAAGCGCACCGCCTTCCACACACGGCGCAGCGCGCGGCCGCTGTAGGCGTCGAGGCCGGCGGCGCTCTTCTCCTGGTAGTGCTCGATCAGGCCGTGCGCGAGGTAGTGCACGTCGCTCGACGCCAGGTTCAAGCCCTTGGCGCCGGTGGGCGGCACGATGTGCGCCGCATCGCCCACGAGGAAGAGGCGGCCGAAGCGCATGGGCTCGGCGACGAAGCTGCGCAGCGGCGCGATGCTCTTCTCGATCGACGGGCCGGTGACCATGCTCGCGGCCGCTTCGGGGTCGAGCCGCTTGCGCAGCTCGTCCCAGAAGGCCTGGTCGCTCCAGTTCTCGACCTTGTCGTCGAGCGAACACTGGATGTAGTAGCGGCTGCGCGTCTTCGAGCGCATGCTGCACAGCGCGAAGCCACGTTCGTGGTTGGAATAGATGAGCTCGTGCGCGACCGGCGGCACGTCGGCCAGCACGCCCAGCCAGCCGAAGGGGTAGATGCGCTCGTAGGCCTTGATGCTCGCCGCGGGCACGCTCGCGCGGCTCACGCCGTGGTAGCCGTCGCAGCCGGCGATGTAGTCGCACTGGATCTCGTGCGTCTTGCCGTCTTTCGTGTACGTGACCGACGGCGTCGCGCCGTCGAAGCCGTGCACCTGCACCTGCTCCGCCTCGTACACCGTCTTCGCGCCCCACTGCGCGCGTGCGTCCATCAGGTCGCGCGTGAGCTCGGTCTGGCCGTAGACCATCACGTCCTTGCCGGTCAGCGCATGCAGGTCGATGCGGTGGTGGCTGTTGCGGTAGCCGAGGTTGAAGCCGCCGTGCACCAGGCCTTCGGCGTGCATGCGTGCCCCCAGGCCCAGGCTGTCCATCATGTCGACGGTGCCCTGCTCCAGCACGCCGGCGCGGATGCGACCGAGCACGTACTCGGCACTGCGTTGCTCGATGACGATGGCGTCGATGCCGGCCTGGTGCAGCTTGGCGCCTAACAACAAGCCTGAGGGGCCTGCTCCGATGATGGCGACTTGAACTCTCATGAAGGCGTCTCCTGTGGGGTCAGAGCGTGCTGCGCAGCCGGGCCTGGGCCTGCAGCAGGGCCGGCAGGCACTCGCCCACGAGCTGGTCCATGCTCATGCGCGACGCCTGGGCGCTCACGTTGATGGCGGCGAGCACTTCGCCGCGGTAGTTCTTCAGCGGCACGGAGACCGTGCGCAGGCCGAGTTCGAATTCCTGGTCGACGGCAGCATGGCCGCGCAGGCGTATCTGCGCGATCTCGGCCGCCAGCTTCTCGCGGTCGATGATGGTGTGCGGCGTGCGGGCCTCGAAGTTCTGGCGCGCAAGCCAGGCTTCCACCTCGGGCTGCGGCATCGCGCTCAGCAGCACCCGGCCGTTGGCGGTGCAGTAGGCGGGCACGCGCGTGCCGGGCTGCAGCGTCGACGACACCAGCCGGCCGGCCTCCGTCGCGGCAATGCAGATCACGTCGTTGCCGTCGAGCACGCCGGCCGACGAGGCTTCCTTCAGCGCATAGGCCAGCTTGTGCAGCTCGGGCGCGACGATGCGCGGCAGCCGTGCCGAGTGCATGTAGCTCTGGCCCAGGCGCAGCACCTTGGGGCTGAGCGAATACATGCGGCGGTCGCTCGTGACGTAGCCGAGGTACTCCAGCGTGATCAGGTAGCGGCGCGCGGCCGCACGGGTGAGCCCGCATCGCGTGGCGACCTCGCTGATGGTCAGGCGCGGGCGGTCCTGGTCGAAGGCCTCGATGACGGCCAGGCCCTTTTCCAGGCCGGCGATCAGGTCACGCTTGTGCGGGCCGGCGGTGGTGTCGGCCGGCGCCGCGGCGGCGCTCTCGTCGGCGTCGAATTCGTTTCGAGCGAAGGCGTTCATCAGCGGCTCGGTGTCGTGGAAAAGTGAGGTCAATATAGTTATTGACCATCATCAATGCCATTGCTAATCGCCGCAGTTGTGCGATTGGTGGATCACGCGCGGCGCCATTCGCCTACAGGTCGACCGGCAACGGGGAGGGCGGCTTGACCTCTTCCAGGCAGATCATCGAGCGCACGTCGTCCACGCCGGGCACCTGCATCAGCCGGTCGGTGAGGAACTGGCTCAGGCTCTTCAGGTCCCGCGCGACGACCTTGAGCAAGTAGTCACTGTCGCCCGAAACCGTGTGGCACTCGAGGATCTGCGGAAAGGCGCGGATGTCGGCCTCGATCTCCCGCACGCGGCCGAACTGGCCGCCGTCGATGTTCAGGCTGACGTAGGCCATGACGCCCAGGCCCAGCGCCTCGGGCTGCACCAGGGCGCGGTAGCCGCGCAGCACGCCGCGCTCTTCCAGCGCGCGCACCCGGCGGAAGCACTGCGGGGCCGAGAGGTGCACCTGCGCGGCCAGCTCGACGTTGCTGGCGCGGCCATCCGCCTGCAGCGCCGTGAGAATCTTGCGGTCCAGGGCGTCGAGAAGCGTATCCGGCACGGCGATCTCCGATTGATGGCGAACGGATCGTGCGCCATCAAGCGCTTCTGCGCAACAAATGGCACGCACATTTCGTGCGGGCCTGCCTAGAGTGGCTTCATCTTTCGAGGAAGCACCGCCCATGACCACCGCCGCCCGCGCCGCCGCCCTGCGCCACGCCGCCCCATCGTCGTCACCCTCGCCCCTGCACCTGGAGGCCACCTACGGCGCGCACAACTACCACCCGCTGCCGGTCGTGCTCACGCGCGGCGCCGGGGTCTACCTCTTCGACGACGCCGGGCGGCGCTACCTCGACATGATGTCGGCCTACTCGGCGGTGAGCTTCGGCCACAGCCACCCGGCGCTCGTGCACGCGCTCACCGAACAGGCGGGCACGCTGGCCGTGACGAGCCGGGCGTTCCACACCGACCGGCTGGGCCCCTTCCTCGCCCGCCTGTGCCGCATGACGGGCATGGCCCGGGCCCTGCCGATGAACAGCGGCGCCGAGGCGGTCGAGACGGCAATCAAGGCGGCACGCAAGTGGGCCTACAAGGTCAAGCGGGTGCCCGAGGGCCAGGCGCAGATCCTCGTCGCCGAGGGCAACTTCGCGGGGCGCACCACCACCATCGTCGGTTTCTCAAGCGAGGCGCAGTACCGCGACGGCTTCGGCCCCTTCGCGCCCGGCTTCGCGAGCGTGCCCTTCGGCGACGCGCAGGCGCTCGAAGCGGCGATCACGCCGCACACCGCGGCCTTCATCGTCGAGCCGATCCAGGGCGAGGCGGGCATCGTGGTGCCGCCGGCCGGGTATCTCAAGGCCGTGCGCGAGATCTGCACGCGGCACAACGTGCTCATGATCTGCGACGAGGTGCAGACCGGCCTCGGCCGCACCGGCGCGCTGCTCGCCTGCGACCACGAAGGCGTGAAGCCCGACGGCCTCACGCTGGGCAAGGCGCTGGGCGGCGGTCTGCTGCCGGTGAGCGCCTTCCTCGCGCGCGACGACGTGATGGCGCAGTTCACCCCCGGCGACCACGGCAGCACCTTTGGCGGCAACCCGCTCGCCGCCGCGGTGGGCCTGGCAGCCCTCGACCTGCTGGAGCACGAGCAGCTCGTGCTTCGCGCGGCGGAGCAGGGACGCTACCTGATGGCGCGGCTGCGTGCCCTCGACCACCCCGCGATCACCGAGGTGCGTGGCCGCGGCCTGCTGGTCGGCGTCGCGATCGACCCGGCGTTCGCGTCGGCGCGCCAGGTCTGCGAAGCGCTGATGCACGAAGGCGTGCTGACCAAGGACACGCACGACACCGTGGTGCGGCTCGCGCCGCCGCTCGTGATCGAGCGCGAGCAGATCGATGCGGCGGTGGACGCGCTGGAAAAGGTGCTCACACCTGGCCGACAAACGCCGCGAACAGCTCGCTCTTGAAGTGCAGCCCCATGCGCTCGAAGGCGCGCCGGCGGTAGGTCTTGACCGTGGCCACGCTCAAGCCCAGGTCGGCGGCGATGCCGTCGTAGCTCAGGCCCTGCAGCAGCCGCGCGCACACGTCGAGCTCGCGCGGCGGCATCTCGGGATGGCGGCGCTGCAGCGCGGCGCGTAGCTGCAGCGCGTCGGGCCGCGGCGACGCGGGCGCCCCGGTGAGTTCGAGGTGGCGGCGCACGCTCGCGAGCAGCCCCACCGCGAGCTGCTCGAAGTTCTGCAGTTCGCCGTCGGCGAATGCGCCCTGGTGCTCGTGGTGGTACAGGTTCACCGCGAGCACGCCGCCGTCGGCTTGCGGCTCGGCGATCGACAGGCGCTCGCTCACGCCATGGCGCTTGTAGATGGCCTCGCGGTGTTCGGGGTTGGGAATGTCGTGCGCGTTCAGCCGCAGCATCGCCAGGCCCTGCTGCGC
>DASWSY010000693.1:0-11556 GCA_036402415.1 Rhizobacter sp.
GATTGCGGGCGGCGGAACGTGCACGGGGGCGGCGTGCGGGCGCGCTTCGGGCGGCACCGCCACGCCGGTGGCCAGCGACACGCCCGGCCACAGCGTCGGCCAGTTGAAGAGGGCACGGGCATAGACCGGCGTGCCCGCGAGCGCGCCCTGCTGCACGATCAGCGGCATGGGCTCGTCGCAGCGGTGGCGGCAATGGTCGGCGATGCTCGCCACGCGCGCGCCGAAGATCGCCTCCAGGCCCTGCCGGCGCAGCGCCGCCATGTTGAGCCCGAGGTGCTCGCGTGCGGCCCGGTTGGCCCCGAGGATGCCGCCGTCGGGCGCGAGCGCGATCATGGCCTCGCGCATCGTGCCCAGCATGCGCTGCTGCGGGTGGAAGTGCAGGCGCAGGCCGTGGCGGAACTTGTCGGAGAACCACTGGTTCTCGATCATGCGCGCCGCCATCGTCACCATCGCCAGCGTGTGCGGGTGGTACGAGGAGTGATGGCCGCTCACGTCGAGCACGCCGATCATCTGGCCGGCGTGGTCGAAGATCGGCGAGGCCGAGCAGGTGAGAAAACGATTCGCCGCGAGGAAGTGCTCGTTGCCGTGCACGAGCGTCGGGGCCTCCGTGAAGAGCGCGGTGCCGACCGCGTTGGTGCCCTTTTGCGCCTCGGACCAGTTCACACCGGGCGCGAGCGCGATCTGCTGCAGCCGTTCGAGGAACATGTCGTCGCCCACCGCCTGCAGGATGCTGCCGTCGGTGTCGGTCAGCGCCACGACGCTCCTGGTCGAGACGATCTGCTCGAAGAGCATCTCCATCACCGGCGTGGCGTGCTCCAGCAGGCGCTGGTGCTGCTCGCGCATCTGCCGCGCGCCGTAGGCCGACAGCGGGTGCAACTCGGGCACCGAGCCTTCGCTCAGGCCGAGGGCGCGGCAGCGTTCGTGCGACTGCTGGATGGTGTGGGTGTGCTCGGGCCCGATGGCCAGATCGAAGGCTCTCGCACCAGGCGCAAAGGCTGCCGCAGCATGACGGTCCATGAAGTCTCCTCAGCGAGACCAGCGCCTGCCGTGGGGGTGGGCGCCGGCTCGGGCGGAGACATTCTGCGCCTCTTTGGCACAGCGTCTGTCACGCAGGGGAAAGGTCGTCTACGGGAGGACCCTAGTCGCTACGCGTTGCTGGTGGCACGCACTTCCGCGAGGCTCGTCACGCCCTGCAGCACCTTCTCGATGCCGTCCTGGCGCAGGGTGCGCATGCCCTCGGCCATGGCGGTGCGCTGCAGCTCCTCGGCGCGTGCGCCGGTCTGCACCAGGCGGCGCAGTTCGCGCGAGACGACCATCAGCTCGTGCAGGCCGGCGCGGCCCTTGAAGCCGGTGTGGCCGCAATGCTCGCAGCCGGGGCTGTGGAAGTGCATCAGGCGGCCGTCGCGGCCGAAGCGACCGGTCCAGTCGGCCAGCAAGGACTTGCGGTTGAGCGTCTCGTGGTCGGGCGGGCAGACGTGCAGGTAGTCGTCGAGCAGCTCGCCCGCCTCGTTGTCGCCGAGCGGGCGCGACGTGCGGCAGTGGTTGCAGAGCTTGCGCACCAGGCGCTGGGCCAGCACGCCCAGCAGCGAGTCGGCGAAGTTGAACGGGTCGAGGCCCATGTCCAGCAGGCGCGTCACGGTCTCGGGGGCGCTGTTGGTGTGCAGCGTGGAGAGCACCAGGTGACCGGTGAGCGAGGCCTCGATGGCCATCTGCGCGGTCTCTTCGTCGCGCATTTCGCCGACCATGATCACGTCGGGGTCGGCGCGCAGGAAGGCGCGCAGGGCCTTGGCGAAGGTCCAGTCGATCTTCGGGTTGACCTGGACCTGGCGCAGTCCGGGCTGGGTGATTTCCACCGGGTCCTCGGCCGTCCAGATCTTGCGCTCGGGCACGTTGATGTGGCTGAGCGCCGAGTGCAGCGTGGTGGTCTTGCCCGAGCCCGTGGGGCCCACGCACAGCACCAGCCCGTAGGGGCGCTCCATCACGTCCTTCAGGTGTTCGAGGTTCCAGGGCGCGAGGCCGAGGTTGTCGAGCGGGATGGGCTTGGCCGAGGCCAGGATGCGCATCACCACGTCTTCCAGGCCGTTGTTGGTCGGGATGGTGGCCACGCGCAGCTCGATCTTGTGCTGGGCGCTGAACTTCGCGAAGTTGATCTTGCCGTCCTGCGGCTTGCGCTTCTCGGAGATGTCGAGGTCGCACATGATCTTGATGCGCGCGATCACCGCGTTGCGGTAGTTGGGCGGCAGCTCCAGGTGCGTGCGCAAGAGGCCGTCCTTGCGGAAGCGGATCTTGATCTTGTCGCGGCCGGGGTAGCTCTCGACGTGGATGTCGGAGACGCCGTCCTGGTGCGCCTCAATGATCATGTTGTTGATGAGCTTCACGAGCGAGTTGTCGCTCTGCTCGATCTGGCGGTCGTCGGCAGGGGCGAGCGCTTCGAGGTCTTCGCGCTCCAGCGTCTCGACCAGCTTCTCGGTGCCCTGCAGGTCGAAGGGGATGGGGGCGGCCGAGTCGATGCTCGCGAAGCGCAGCGGGATGGCCGCGCCGATCTTCTCGTAGGCGGTGTTGAGCACGTCGTCCATGCGCGCGCACTGCGCGAGCACCGCCACGCACTTCATCTGCGTGATGAACTCGACCTCGTCGACGATGGCGCGGCGGCGCACCGGGTCGTCGAGCGCGATGACCAGGCGGCCGTCGCGCAGCATCAGCGGCATGACCTGCAGGCGCATCGCGACCGAGAAGGGCAGCTTCCTGAGCGCGTCTTCCTCGAAGGGAAAGGCGTCGAGGTTGACGAGCGGGTAGCCCATCTTGCGGGCCAGCGCCGTCTGCAGGTCTTCGCGCGAGACGATGCCCATCTTCACCAGCAGCTCGCCGAGCGGCACGCTGCGGTCCTGCTGCTGCTGCACCAGCGCGTCGTCGAGCTGGGCTTGCGTGACCATGCCGAGCGAGGTGAGCGCCTCGCCGATCTTCACCATCGGCATCTTGGCCTGCTTCTCGATCGCGGCCATGAGCTGCTGCGGCGTGACGACCTGGCGGTTGACGAGGATGTCGCCGAGCTTCTGGTGGCGCATCTGCTGCTGCTTGTCCACCGCCTGTTCGATCTGCTGGGCGCTGGCGGCCTTCTGCTCGACCAGCACGTCGCCGATGCGCGGGCCGATCTCGAAGCCGGTGTACGCGACCTTGGGCACGAAGAGGCGCTGCACCGAGCCCTTGTCGTCGACGGGCGGGAAAAGGAAGAGGCCGTGCTCGCTTTCCACATGGCCGATGGTCGTGCCCTCGATCGTGCCGCCCTCGGGCAGCAGCACCTTGTAGCTGCTGCGCGGACGCTGCTCCAGCATCGCGGCGTGCTTCTCGTGCGTGAGCAGGGCGGTGGTGACGGGCTTGAGCGGCTCCATCACGCGCAGCGAACGGAACTGATGGAAGCGCAGCGGCATCGTCGTGCGCGCCGGCGGCACCTGCACGTGGGCGACCTGGTCCTCGGGCACGAAGAAGATCAGGCGGCCGGCCACGGCCTTGCCGTTGGTGCCGACGAATTCACAACCCTGCGCCTGGTGCTGCTCGTCGGCAGCCGGGTAGGCGGCAAAGGGCGGGGTGGGCCAGAGGAAGGCGGCGTGGCGGGTCTTCTCCTTCGGCTCGGCGGCGCGCGGCGGCAGCGTGGCCGGGGCGCCGTCGGTGGCGAAGTCCATGTTCACGAAGTCGGAGAGGTCGGACATGACGGGTTCCCGGCGGCCATGGCAAAGACGCGGGACGCTTTCCCGCTCACGCATGGTAGGCAGCCCGCCCGGGCGGCATGCGGTGAATAGAAGGGCATTTCCGGTCGCAGTCCACGGACCCCGACACCAAGGCGGTGCGGGGGAGCCCTGCCGGTGCGAAACCGGCCCCTGTTTCGGGCGCCGGGCGCGCCTGAGCCCCGGATTCCTCGGGCACGGAATTCGCTAAACGTCAATTGTTATAACAAGTGGCGGCGACCCCGCGCTGGAGGTTTGACATGTTGAGATTCCTCTTCATCCTGCTGCTGTCGTGCATCACCAGTGCCCAGGCAGCGACGGTGCGCATCGGGTTCCAGACCGGTGACATCAACACCCTGCTCATGTATGCGACGCAGACCGGCCAGTTCACGCGCAACGGCGTCGAGGTGAAGCTCACGCCCTTCCCCGCGGGGCCCGCGATGCTGCCGGCCCTGGCGGCGGGCGAGATCGACCTCGCGTGGATGGGCGAATTCCCCGCCGTCACCGGCTTTTCCAACGGCATGCCCATCGAGATCCTGATGATGGAGCGGCTCGACTTCACCAACGTGCGGCTGGTGGTCAATCCGGCGGCCGGCGTCCAGTCGGTGGCCGACCTGAAGGGCAAGAAGGTGGCGGTGTCGGTGGGCTCGACCAGCCACAACCACCTGCTGCGCGCGCTGTCGCAGGCGGGCCTCAAGCAGGAGGACGTCACCATCGTCAACCTCTCGCCCGCCAACATGCCACCGGCCTACGTGGCCGGGCAGGTGGACGCGGCGCTCACCTGGGAGCCCAACGTGGGCCTGATGGAAAAGGCCGGCGCACGCTCCATCGCGACGACGCGCAGCCTCGGCATGATCACCGGCGGCATCTGGGTGGCGCGGCAGGCCTTCACGAAAGACAGCCCGGCGGCGGTGCAGGGCTTCCTCAAGACCTGGCGCGAAGCCCAGAAGGCCTACGCGGCCAACCCCGGCGAGGTGCGGCAATACGAGGCCAAGCGCGTCGGCCAGACGGCGCAGGAGTTCGACGCGCTGGTCGCACGCCAGAGCGCCAGCCACCCGAGCTTCGAGCAACTGCTGACGGCCGACTTCATGGGCCCGCCGGGCAAGGAACTGGACTCGCGCCTGATGAAGCACCTGCAGTCCATCGGCGTGTTCCTCGTCTCCGAGAAACGCATCAGCGCCGCACCCACGAACTGGGCGCCGATCTTCAACACGCGCCCGATCCAGGAATTCCTGCGGGCCGAGAAGCCATGACCCGCGACGCGACCGTGCATCCCACCCCGAGCCCCGACATGGACACCACCACGCCTGCCGCCCTCTCGCCGCTGCAGCGGCGCATCGTCGACAGCATCCACCACGAGGCCTGGCTGGCGCTGACGCGCGAGCTCGTCACCACCGGCCAGCCCGACTCGGAAAACCCGCTCGACCCCGACATGCCCTCGGGCTGCGAGGAAAAGATCGCCCTGTGCGTGGCCGACAAGCTGCGCGGGCTCGGCCTGTCGGTGTCGCTGCATGCCAAGGTGCCGGGCCGCCCCAACGTGATCGCCACCTGGGAAGGCGAGGCCCCGGGGCCGGTCGTCATCCTCAACGACCACCTCGACGTCTACCCCGCCGGCGACCCGGCCGGCTGGACGGCCACCGGCGGCAACCCCTACGCGCCCACCGTCGACGGCGAGCGCCTCTATGCGCGTGGCACCTCCGACACCCGCGGCAACCTCGCGTGCACGCTGCTGGCCGTCAAGGCGCTCAAGGACGCGGGCGTGGCGCTGCGCGGCACGCTCAAGTGCATCTACACGGTCGACGAAGAAAAGCACGGCCCCAACGGCGCGATCTACCTGCTCGACGAGCTGGGCGTGCGCGGCGACTACGAGATCACCGCCGAGCCGAGCGGCTGGACGCGGGGCCCCGACGACTGGGGCGTGGGCGTCGCGGTGGCGCATTCGGGCAACTGCCTGCTCGAAGTGCGCACCGAAGGCAGCAAGTCGCACCTCTGGCGGCCCGACACCGGCGTCAACGCCATCAGCAAGATGGCGACCGTGGTCGCGGCGCTGGAGCGCCTCACGCTCACCCACACCGCGCCGCGCCTGTATGGCGGCACGCCGCCGATGCTGTGCTTCACCCGCCTGCGCGCCGGCGAGCCGCGCGAGATGCAGTTCACGCCGGCCGCGTGCACCGCGATCGCTGCGGCCGTCGGCCTGGTGCCCGGCATGAGCATCGAGTCGATCCTCGCCGACGTGCAGGCGGAGCTGGACCGTCTCGCCGAGGCCGACCCCACGCTCAGGGCCAGCGTGCGCCAAGTGCCGGGCTCGCTCTTCGTGCCCGCCACGCAGGAGGTCGCGGAAGATGCCGAGCCCGTGGCCTCGCTCGCGCGCGCCTACCGCCAGATGATGGGCTGCGCGCCGGTCTACTACCGCAAGAACGCCTACTGCGACACCATCCGCTTCTCGCATGCCGGCATTCCGTCGGTGACCTTCGGGCCGGGCGAAGACGGCTGGCCGCCCACCAACGAGTACATCCACACGCCCAAGGCCGTGCCGGCTGCGCAGGTGATGGCGCTGGCGCTGCTGCGGCTCCTCGGCGGCGAGCACCAGGAGCGGTGATGGACCGGCCGGCCTCGACCCTGCTGCAACGGCAGCCCGACCCGGCGGCACCGCCGCGCGAGGTGCTGCGTTTCGATCGTGTCAGCCTGCACTACGACGAGCGCCCGGTGTTGCGCGACCTGAGCTTCAGCGTGCGCGCCGGAGAGACGGTGGCGCTGCTCGGGCCCTCGGGTTGCGGCAAGACCTCCTTGCTCAACATCGTCGCCGGATTCCTGCAGCCCACGGGCGGCGTGGCGCTGTGCAACGGGCGCGAGATCGCCGGGCCCGGCCCCGACCGCGGGGTGGTGTTCCAGTCCTATGCGCTCTTCGACTGGATGACGGTCGAGGACAACATTGCCTTCAGCCTGCGCTGCGCCGGCCGGCCGCGCGACGAGCAGCGTGAGGTGGCGCAGCGCATGGCCCGGCTGGTGGGCCTCGGGGGCTTCGAGAAGTCGTACCCCTACCAGCTCTCCGGCGGCATGCGCCAGCGCTGCGGCCTCGCCCGGGTGCTCGCGGCCGGCCCGAGCGTGATGCTGATGGACGAGCCCTTCGCGGCGGTCGACGTGCAGACCCGCGAAGCGCTGCAGGAGGAGATCCTGCGCATCCAGGCCTCCACGGGCTGCACCATCCTCTTCGTCACGCACAGCATCGACGAGGCCGTGTTCCTGGGCAGCCGCATCCTCCTGATGCTCAAGGACCGGCTCGGGGCCTTCGACGAATTCCCGGTCGCGCTGCCGCTGCCGCGCGACCTTCCTGAAAACCGCCTGCACCCCGAATTCCTGGCCGTGCGCGAGCGGGTCTACCGGGCGATGCGGCAGCCCGCAGCGCAGGAGACACGCCCATGACACCGCGAGACCTCACGCGGCGGCGCCGCGCCGCCTACCTCACGCTCGCGGTGCTCTCGCCGCTGCTGCTGCTCGCGCTCTGGATCGCCGCCACCAGCATGGGCTGGATCCGCAGCGTGCTGCTGCCCGGCCCGCTGGCGGTGCTCGCCACGCTGCAGGAGATGGCGCTGCAGGGCTACTCCGGCGTGGGCCTGCTCACCCACGTCGGCGCGAGCCTGATGCGGGTGGGCATCGCCTTCGTGGCGGGGTCGGTGCTGGGCATCGCGGTCGGCATGCTGCGCGGTCGCGTGGCGGCGGTCGATGCGGTGTGGCTGGTGCCTTCGGAACTGGTGCGGCCCATTCCGCCGCTGGGCCTCATCCCGCTCTTCATCCTGTGGTTCGGCATCGGCGAGACTTCGAAGATCCTGCTGATCCTGGTGGCCGTCTTCCTCATCATGATGATCAACGCGCAGGCCGGCGCCGCCGGCTGTGCGCAGGACGTGCTGCGCGCGGCCCGCACGCTGGGCGCCTCGCGGCTGCAGGTGTTCCGCCTCGTCGTGCTGCCCTCGGCCCTGCCGCAGATCGTGACGGGGCTGCGCGTGGCGCTGGGCACGGCGCTGTCGATCCTGGTGGCGTCGGAGCTGCTGGGGGGCGACCGCGGGCTCGGCTTCATCGTGCTCGATGCGAGCAACTTCTTTCGCACCACGCACGTGTTCGCCGGCATTGCGATCATCGGCCTCATCGGGCTGGTGAGCGACCGTGCGCTCGCCGCGGCCGGCAAGAAACTGGTTCACTGGGAGGGCAGGCGCTGAACTCGAGATCCTCACTCAAACGCCGCATGGACGCCGCCGCGCCCTTGCCGTTTCACGCCCAGGTGCGCGAGTCGCTGCGGGCGCGCATCCTCGACGGCGTCTACCCGCCCGAGCAGCAGCTTCCGTCGGAGCACGACCTCACGTCCTTGTACGAGGTCAGCCGCATCACCGTGCGGCGCGCGCTGCTCGACCTCGAGAACGAAGGCCTGGTGCAGCGGCTCCAGGGCCGAGGCACTTTCGTGCGCCGGCCGCAGGTCACGCAGGACTTGGCGCGCCTGCAGAGCTTCGGCGAAGCCATGCGCCCGCTCGGGCACGAGACGGCGAGCCGGCTGCTGAGCGTTCGGGAGCTCAAGCCGCCGCAGGCCGTGGCGCAGCGCCTGGGCATGACGATGCGCAGCAAGGTCTCGGAGATCCGGCGGGTGCGCTACCTCAACGGCACGCCGGTGTCGCTCGACGTGAGCTACTTCCCCACGACGCTCGGCAGGCGCCTGGCCGGGGAGGACCTCGCCTCGCGCGACATCTTCCTGATCCTGGAGCACGACTACGGCCTGCCGCTCGGCCATGCCGACCTGATCATCGGCTCGCGCCTGGCCGACGAGCCGCTGGCGGAGCTCCTGTGCGTGGCGCCGGGCTCTCCCGTGCTGTACGTCGACCGCCTCACCAGCGACCCCGACGGCCGGCCCCTCGCCTGCGAGCACCTCTTCAACAACGGCGACGCCTACCAGTACCACCTCCAGGTGGCCCGCGACGTGCCGAAGCCGTCTCGCGCCACCCCCAAGGCCAGGAGTTCGACGTGATGGATCTTGCAGGCCTTTCCTTCGAATGCAGGGCGCTGCAGGCCGCCTATCGCCGCGAGGCGGTGTCGCCGCTTGCGGTGGCCGACGAGGTGCTGCGCCGCATCGAGGCGCGCGGCGACGACCATGTGTGGGTCAGCCGCGCCGCCCCCGAGGCCGTGCGAGCGCAGGCACGCCGCCTCGCCGAGCGGCGCGACGAGATGGCGCGCCTGCCGCTCTACGGCCTGCCGTTCGGCGTGAAGGACAACGTCGACGTGGCGGGCCTGCCCACCACCTGCGGCTGCGAGGGCTACGGCCGGCTGCCGCAACACAGCGCCGCCGCGGTGCAGCGCGCGGTCGACGCCGGGGCCCTCTTCATCGGCAAGCAGGCGCTCGACCAGTTCGCCACCGGCCTCAACGGCACGCGCACCGTGGGCGGCCATTGCCTGAACGTGTTCGACCCCGCGGTCATTCCGGGCGGATCGAGTTCCGGCTCCGGCGTGGCGGTGGCGGCCGGCCTGGTGAGCTTCTCGCTCGGCTCCGACACGGGCGGCTCCGGCCGCGTGCCGGCGGCGATGAACAACATCGTGGGCGTGCGCCCCACCATCGGCCTCGTCAGCAGCCGTGGCATGGTCTACAACAACCGCCTGTTCGACTGCATGCCGGTGTTCGCGCACACCGTCGACGACGCGTTCATGGTGCTGGAGGCGATGGCCGGCTTCGACGAACACGACCCCTTGAGCCGGGCCGACGCCGATGGCATCGCGCTCGATGCGCCTGCGCCGCGGCGTTTCCGCTTTGCCGTTCCGCGCCGGCTCGAGTTTTTCGGCGACGTGCAGTCGCCGGGCTGTTTCGAGGCGGCGTTGCAGCGCCTGGAGCGGCTGGGGGGCGAACGCTGCGAGATCGATTTCTCGCTTTTCCACGAGGCCGGCGCGCTGGTCTTCGAGAGTGCCCTGGTGGCCGAGCGCAGCGCCAGCTACGGCGAGGTGCTGGACCGCCTGCCGCATGCGCTGGTGCCGGCAGTCGAGAGCATCCTGCGGCGCGCGCGAGGGTACAGCGCCGTCGACGCCTTCCAGGCGCAGTACCGGCTGCAGGCGTTGCGCCAGCAGGCCAAGCGGCTGCTGGCCGGCATCGACGTGGTGGTCACGCCCACCGTGGCGCGGCCGTTTCGCGTCGACGAGATGCTGGCCGAGCCGATCCTGCGCAACGCCGAGGTCGGCCACTACACCTACGGTGTCGGGCCGCTCGACCTGTGTGCCGTGGCGCTGCCGGCGGCGATCCGGCCCGATGGCCTGCCGTTCGGCATTTCGCTCGTGGGCCGGGCCGGGCACGACGGTGCGCTGCGCGCGCTCGGCCGGCGTTTCGAGGCGGCCACCGGCCTGCCGCCGGGGGTGGCGGCCTCAGCCGCTCATCTGCGTGGGCAGGAAGCTCACGAGCTGCGGGAATAGGTACAGCAGCACCAGCATCAGGAACATCAGCAGGAAGAAGGGCAGCGCGGCGCGGGCGATGTAGCCGATGCCGCGCCCGGTCATGCCCTGCAGCACGAAGAGGTTGAAGCCGACCGGCGGCGTGATCTGCGCCATCTCGACCACGATCACGATGAAGACGCCGAACCACAGCGGGTCGATGCCCGCCTTCTGGATGGTGGGCAGGATCACGCCCATGGTCAGCACCACCATCGAGATGCCGTCGAGGAAGCAGCCGAGCAGGACGTAGAAGAGCGTGAGGGCCGCCAGCAGCGCGACCGGGCTCAGGTTCAGGCTGCCGATCCATTCGGCGAGGTGGCGTGGCAGGCCGATGTAGCCCATGGCGAGCGTGAGGAAGGCCGCGCCCGCGAGGATGAGCGCGATCATGCAGTACAGGCGCGTGCCGCCGAGCAGCGAGTCGCGGAAGGTGCGCCAGTCGAGCGAACCCTGCGCTGCCGAGATGAGGAGCGAGCCCACCACGCCCAGGCTCGCCGCTTCGGTGGCGGTGGCGATGCCCGAGTAGATGGAGCCCAGCACGGCAGCGATCAGCAGGAACACCGGCACCAGCCCGCGCGACGCCGCCCAGCGCTCGCGCCAGGGCAGCGGAGCGTCGGCCGGCGGGATGAGCGCGCGGTTTCGCCACGACCACAGCGCGATGTAGCCCGAGAAGATGAGGGCGAGCAGCACGCCGGGGATCACGCCGGCGATGAAGAGGCGCGAGATCGACACGTCGGCCGAGACGCCGTAGACGATCATGATGATCGAGGGCGGGATCAAGAGCCCCAGCGTGCCGGCCCCGGCCAGCGAGCCGATGGCCATCTCGTCGGGATAGCCGCGCCGCGCCAGCTCGGGCAGGCTCATCTTGCCGACGGTGGCGCAGGTGGCCGCGCTCGAGCCCGAGACGGCGGCGAAAAGCGTGCAGCCGGCCACGTTGGTGTGCAGCAGTCGGCCCGGCAGCCCCTGCATCCACGGCGCAAGGCCGCGGAACATGTCCTGGCTCACGCGGGTGCGAAAGAGGATCTCGCCCATCCAGATGAAGAGCGGCAGGGCGGTGAGCGTCCAGCTCGACGCGGTGCCCCAGATCGTGACCGCCATCGCGTCGCCCGCCGGGCGCGAGCTGAAGATCTGCATGCCGATCCAGGCCACGCCCGAGAGGGCCAGGCCGATCCACACGCCGCTGCCGAGGATCAGGAACAGCGAGACGACCAGCAGGGCGGTGATGGCGAGGTCATTCATTGCGCAGCGGCTCGTCGCCGGGGACGGGGTTGGTGCTGCGGGCGCCGGCCAGTTCGAGCAGCAGTTCGTCGAGGCAGACCGCGGCGAGGACCACCGTGCCCGCGGCCATCGTGAGCTGGGGCATCCACAAGGGGGTGGCGACGGC
>DASWSY010000694.1:0-4164 GCA_036402415.1 Rhizobacter sp.
AAGCCACCGGGCTGCGTCGGCCGATCGGCGCTGGGCGCAGGCTCGGGTGACGCCACCGTGGCCGGCTCGCTGGGCACGGGGAACGCCATGCCTTGGCCGTTCTCGCGGGCATAGATGGCGATCACGTGATCCACCGGCACGGCGATGTCACGCGACACGCCACCGAAGCGCGCCTTGAACTCGATCAGCTCGTTGCCGAGCTTGAGCGAGGTGGTCGCCTCGAACCCGACGTTGAGCACGATCTCGTTGTTCTTCACGTACTCCATCGGCACCTGCACGCTGGCGTCGACATACACCGCCAGGTACGGCGTGAAGCCGTTGTCGGTGCACCAGTCGTGCAGCGCCCGGATCAGGTACGGCCGGGTGGACGTCCCCGCATTCCCAGGCGTGGTCGGGATGAGGCTCATGCCAATGCGCTTACTTGCGCATCACCTTTTCGGACGGCGTCAGCGCTTCGATGTAGGCCGGGCGCGAGAAGATGCGCTCGGCGTACTTGAGCAGCGGCACGGCGTTCTTCGACATGTCGATGCCGTAGTAGTCCAGGCGCCACAGCAGCGGGGCAATGGCCACGTCGAGCATGGAGAAGTCGTCGCCCAGCATGAACTTGTTTTTCAGGAAGATCGGCGCGAGCTGCGTCAGGCGGTCGCGGATCTGCGAGCGGGCCTTTTCGAGCTGCTTGTCGTTGGGCTTGGCGCCGGCGATGCGGCCTTCGAGCACGTTGACGTGGGCGAAGAGCTCCTTCTCGAAGTTGAGCAGGAACAGGCGCACGCGGGCCCGGGCCACCGGGTCACCCGGCATCAGCTGCGGGTGCGGGAAGCGCTCGTCGATGTACTCGTTGATGATGTGCGACTCGTACAGGATCAAGTCGCGTTCCACGAGGATGGGCACCTCGTTGTACGGGTTCATCAGCGCGATGTCTTCAGGCTTGGCGAAGAGGTCGACGTCGCGAATCTCAAAGTCCATGCCCTTTTCGAACAGGACGAAGCGGCAACGGTGCGAGTAGGGGCAGGTGGTTCCGGAGTAAAGCACCATCATGATGGCGGCTCCTTTGAGCTGAGGGGTCTTGCAAAACACAAACGGAGTGGGCGGGCCGGGGGCAGCGCTCCACTCCGCGAACAGTCAGCGGCCGGGGTCGCCGGCCGCCGAGCACGCACTTATTTCACGTCTTTCCAGAAAGCCGCGTTCAGGCGCCAGGCAATGAACGTGAAGAGCGCCAGGAACAGCAGCACGAAGACACCGAGGCGCACGCGATCGTGCTGCGCGGGCTCGCCCATCCACTGCAGGAAGGCCACCAGGTCACCCACGGCCTCGTCGTACTCGTTCTGGCTGAGGCTGCCAGGCGTGAGCTGCGTGAAGCCCGCGAAGCGCTGGACGGTCTTGCCCGCGTGGTGGGGGTCCTTTTCTTCCACGTAGTTCGCGGCCCGCTGACCTTGCAGTTCCCACATTGCATGGGGCATGCCCACGCTCGGGAAGGCCAGGTTGTTCCAGCCGGTGGCCTTGGTGTCGTCGCGGTAGTAGGTGCGCAGGTAGGTGTACAGGTAGTCGGCGCCCGAGCCCATGCTGATGTTGGCGCGCGAACGGGCGATGACCGTCAGGTCGGGCGGTACGCCGCCGAACCAGTCCTTGGCCTGTTTCGGGTCCATCGAGGTCTTCATGGTTTCACCGACCTTGTCGGTGGTGAACATGAGGTTCTTCTTGATCTGGTCTTCCGTCAGGCCGATGTCGCGCAGGCGGTTGTAGCGCATGTACGAGGCCGAGTGGCAGTTCAGGCAGTAGTTGACGAACAGCTTGGCGCCGTTTTGCAGCGAGGCCATGTCGGTCGTCTTGGCCACGGGGAAGCGGTCCCAGGCGATGCCGCCTTCAGCCGCCACGGCGCCCACGGTGAACCCGAGCGACGCCAGCAGGATGAGGATGAGTTTCTTCATGGTTGTGAATTCCGGCTTGCGTCTGGTCAGTGGGCGCTGAAGGTCACGCGCTCGGGCACCGGCTTGGACTGGCCGATGCGGCTCCACCAGGGCATGAGGAGGAAAAAGCCGAAGTAGAAGAGCGTGCCGACCTGCGACACCCGCTCGCCGATCGGCGACGGCGCTTGCACGCCCAGGTAGCCCAGCACCGCGAATACGACGACGAAGATGCCGTACATCCACTTGTGCCAGGTCGGGCGGTAGCGGATGGACTTGGCCTCGGCACGGTCCAGCCAGGGCAGGAAGAACATGATCACGACGGCGCCGCCCATCACGACCACGCCCCAGAACTTGGCTTCGAAGGTCAGCAACAGGCCGGCGACGACGATGGCACCGATGGCGATGGCCAGCTTGGCCTTGCTGGCGAAGCCTCCGCGTACGATGGCCAGCACGGCACCCAGACCGACGAGCGCCACCAGCACGTAGACCATCTGGTCGGTGGTCGCGCGCAGCATCGAGTAGTAGGGCGTGAAGTACCAGACCGGGGCGATGTGCGCGGGCGTCTTCAGCGGGTCGGCGGGAATGAAGTTGTTGTACTCGAGGAAGTAGCCCCCGAACTCCGGCGCGAAGAAGACCACCGCCGCGAAGAAGAACAGGAAGATGCTCGCGGCGTAGATGTCGTGCACCGTGTAGTACGGATGGAAAGGCACGCCGTCGAGCGGGATGCCGCGCGAATCCTTCTTCGCCTTGATTTCCACGCCATCGGGGTTGTTGGAGCCCACTTCGTGCAACGCGATGATGTGCGCCACGACCAGGCCCAGCAGCACCAGCGGCACGGCGATCACGTGGAAGCTGAAGAAGCGGTTCAGCGTCGCATCGCTCACCACGTAGTCACCGCGGATCAGCAGGGCCAGGTCCGGGCCGACGAAGGGCACGGCGGCGAAGAGGTTGACGATCACCTGGGCACCCCAGTACGACATCTGGCCCCAGGGCAGCAGGTAGCCCATGAAGGCTTCGGCCATCAGGCACAGGAAGATCGCGCAGCCGAAGATCCACACCAGCTCGCGCGGCTTGCGGTAGCTGCCGTAGATCATCCCGCGGAACATGTGCAGGTAGACCACGATGAAGAAGGCGCTGGCGCCGGTGGAGTGCATGTAGCGCACCAGCCAGCCCCAAGGCACGTCGCGCATGATGTACTCGACCGAGGCGAAAGCGAGGTTCGCGTCGGGCTTGTAGTGCATCACGAGGAAGATGCCGGTGACGATCTGGATCACCAGCACGATGAGCGCGAGCGAGCCGAAGACGTACCAGAAGTTGAAGTTCTTCGGAGCGTAGTACTCGCTCATGTGCTCTTTGTAGAGCTTGCTCGCGGGGAAACGGTTGTCGACCCACGTCATCAGCTTCTCGCCGATCGGGGCATTGGGGCTGACTTGCTTGAACTCGGCCATGTGATTCTCCTGAATTGCCTCTGCGCCTGGGGTCAGGCCTTCTTGTCTTCGCCGATTAGCAGGCGGGTTTCAGACAGGTACATGTGCGGAGGCACTTCGAGGTTGTCAGGAGCAGGCTTGTTCTTGAAGACCCGGCCGGCCATGTCGAACGTGGAGCCGTGGCAGGGACAGATGAACCCACCCGCCCAGTCATCCGGCAGCGAGGGCTGGGGGCCGGCCTGGAACTTGTCGGAGGGCGAGCAGCCGAGGTGCGAGCAGATGCCCACGGCCACCAGGATCTCGGGCTTGATCGAGCGGTGCTCGTTGCGGGCGTATTCGGGGGTGAGTTCGTCGGGCTTGCGGGCCGACTTCGGATCGGCAAGCTGCGGATCGATCTTCGGCAGCGCGGCGAGCTGCTCGGGGGTGCGCTTGATGATCCACACCGGTTTGCCGCGCCATTCGACGGTGACCTTCTCGCCGGGCTTCAGCGAGCTGATGTCGACTTCGACAGCCGCGCCGGCCGCACGGGCTCGCTCGGAGGGTTGGAAGGTGCTGACGAAAGGCACGGCGGTGGCGACACCACCGACTGCGCCTGCACCACAGGCGATGGCAACCCAGGTGCGGCGGCCTTGATCGACTTGCTGGTCACTCATGGAGGTCCTCGAATACGGTCTTCTTGGCAGAAGAATGAGACTTCTGATCAGGGGGCAACCGGCGATTCTAGCGGACGTGTCAAGCCCGACAGCGGCCGCCAGCCGGTGCGCAGCGACTCGGCCACACGCCCTGCGCGCGCCTTGACATCCACAAGTAGTCGGCAATACTGCCGCGCACCC
>DASWSY010000695.1:0-13388 GCA_036402415.1 Rhizobacter sp.
CGGAGGCTCGCGCCCGGCAGGTGGTCGAGCACCAGGCCGTGAACCGCGCGGCCCTCGGCGAGCGCCGCCAGCAAGGGCAGCGCGGCCGCCGCCGGGACGATGCGTCGCAGGGCGTCGAGCGACGCCACGGCAAGCGGCGAAGGCTGCGCCGCGCCGCCGAGATGGACGGTGAGCGAGGCGATCGAACGCTCGGTCCGCTGCGGCGCGAGCAGCAAGGCGGCACCGAAGTGGTCGGGCAGCGGCCGGGCGCTGTGCAGCGGCTCGGGGTACGGCGAATCGCTGGCCACCAGCAGCACCGGCTGGCCGTCGGTGCGCACGATCGCGGCCGCTTCGATCAGGCCGGCGCCGAAGCTGCCGTCGAACGCGCACACGCTGGTCGACGACGCACGGCTGCCCACCGCGATGTGCCACGCGCCGGACGACGCGTTGTGGACCGAGTTCGTGAAGCGGGTCGGCGACACCACGGGCTGCGGCATCGCCAGCGCCTCGCACAAGGCGTGGCAGTTGGCGCACTCGCCACTCGACGAGGTGAAGACGGTCGCCAGCGTGGCGGCATCGGCCTGGGCGGCCGCCACGGCCTCGTCGGCCACCGCCATCGCGAGCTTGACGGCGCTGCCTGCGCGGCGGCGTTCGGCCGCCGGCAGCCGCGCTGGCGGCGGCAGCACGGTCGGCGCCGGCGCATGCGGCTGCTCGCCGCGCAGCACCGCCTGGGCCGTCGCCCAGCTCGACAGGCCCGGCCCGAGCAGGCCCACCCCGTCCACCCACACCTGCAGGCCGGCCGAGCTCATGCGGCCCTCCCGAACACCAGGCTGGCGTTGGAGCCGCCGAACCCGAAGGAGTTGGACAGCACGTGCTTCAGCGTGCCCTCGCGGTTGTGGCGCAGGTAGTCGAGTTGCAGGGCCGGGTCGCGCTCGCGCACGTTGAGCCCGGCGGGCATGAGGCCATGCTGCAGGGCCAGCAGCGAGATCGCCGCTTCCACCCCGCCGGCCGCGCCCAGCGTGTGGCCGGTGGCGCCCTTGGTCGAGCTCGCCGGCACCGAGGTGCCGAACACCTGGCGCACCGCGTTGTCTTCGGCCGCGTCGTTGCTGGGCGTGGCGGTGCCGTGCAGGTTGATGTAGTCGATGTCGCCTGGCTGCAGGCCGGCAGCTGCCAGCGCACCACGCATCGCGGCGATGGCACCGGCGCCTTCGGGGTGCGGCGTGCTCATGTGGTAGCCATCGTTGCTCTCCCCCACGCCGAGCAGCCAGCCCTGGGGCGCATCGCTCTCACGCTCCATCAGTGCGAAGGCCGCGGCCTCGCCGATCGACAGGCCCTTGCGCGCGCCGTCCCACGGGCGGCAGATCTCGTCGGAGAGCAGCTCCAGCGAATTGAAGCCGTAGAGCGTTGTGAGACACAGGCTGTCGACGCCGCCCACCACCGCCGCATCGATCAGGCCGAGCTGCATCAGCCGCGCCGCGGTGCCGAACACCTTGGCACTCGACGAGCAGGCAGTCGACACCACCCAGCTCGGCCCGTGCAAGTCGAGCGCCTTGGCCGCGAAGCTCGCGACCGAATAGGTGTTCTGCGTGGGGCCGTAGAGGAAGTCGGCCGGCAGCGCGCCCTGGGCATCACGGCGGCGGTAGGCCAGTTCGGTCTGCAGGAGGCCCGAGGTGCTGGTGCCGAGGAACACGCCCACCCGGTCGGCGCCCCAGCGCGCGCGGGCCGCGGCCACGGCCTCGAGGAATCCGTCCTGCTGCAGGCCCAGCCAAGCCAGGCGGTTGTTGCGGCAGTCGAACTCGGCCAGCGACGCCGGCAAGGTGGCCGCGTCGACCCCCGGTACCTCGCCCACCCAGGTGGGCAGCGGCAGGTCGAGGAAGGTGACCGGGGCCAGCCCGCTGCGCATCTCGCGCAGCGCCGCCAGGGTGGCCGCACGCCCGGGCCCGAGCGCGGTGCTCAGGGTGTAGGCGGAAATGGCGACAGGTTTCATCGGGACGGGACCCTTGCGACAAGCAACACGTTGGCGAACGGCGTGCCCTGGCTCATGGGCTGGCTGCGCACCTCGACGAAGCCCAGCGATTCGAGCTGGGCCGTCCATTGCGCGAGGGTACGGCCAAACTGCGGCAGCACCCGGTGGCCGCGCACCGACGTCACCACCGCGTCGACCCACTGGCTGACGACGAAACCGCGGCGCGAGGCGGCATCGCCCACACGCAACAGCAGCACGCCGCCGGGCGACAGGGCGCGGCGCACGCGCGCCAGCACCTCGTTCTGCTCGGGCACGGTCACGTAGTGCAGCACGTCGAGGATGACCACCGCGTCGACCTCCGGAAAGGGCGTGGTCCGCATGTCGCCGCACACGAACTCGGCCACGTCGCCCACCGACGCGCGGGCACGCTCCACGTCGCGCGACATCATCTCGACGCCGGTCACGCGCGCCGCCACCGGCGCGGGCGCCCAGTCGTGCGGCCAGTGGCCTTGCGCGCTGAGCTCGTGGCTGGCCCTGAGCAGGCTCGCGAGCAGGCCCTGGCCGCAGCCGATGTCGAGCACGCGGGCACGCGGCGGGATCAGGCCGGTGCTCAGCATGTGGCGGAAGACCGGGTCCAGGCCCAGCTTGCCGCGCGCGAACTGCCACGCGAAGAGGCCGGCCTTGCGGTAGGGGGCGCTTGCGGCATCGAGCAGCGCCGGCCAGGCCTTGCGGGGGGGCGAGCCCATCACGGCGCTCATGGCCGCGTCTCCACGGCACGTGTCAGGGTCACGGCGTTCAGGTCCTGGTGTCGAATCTCCTGCAGCAGCGCCGGCAGCACCTCCAGCACCACCGGCTTGCCGCCGGCGGTGACAGCCGAGCCGCGGTCGTGCAGCAGCAGGATGTCGCCGGCGGCCAGCCCGCGCACCAGGCGCTGCAGCACGCCGGCAGGGTCGCGGCGCGCGGTGTCGAAGCCACGGCGCGTCCAGCTCACGAGCTGCAGGCCGTGGCGGTCGAGCACCGGGGCGAGAAAGAGGTTGCGCAAGCCGGCCGGTGCCCGGAAGAACCGGGGCCGCTGGCCGGTGAGCTGGGCCAGCGTCTCCTGCGAACGCTGGATTTCGCGCGCAAAGGCACGGGGGCCGAGGAGCGAGAAGGTGTGCGAGTGGCGATGGCTGTGGTTCTGCACGCTGTGGCCTCGGGCGACGATCTCGCGCACGAGTGCGGGGTGGCGCGCGGCCTGTTCGGCGATGCAGAAGAACGTGGCCTTGGCGCCGTGGGCGTCGAGCATGGCCAGCACCTGCGGCGTGACCTCGGGGTCGGGGCCGTCGTCGATGGTCACGGCCACCTCGCGCCGCGCCACCGCGGCGGCCGGAAGTCGGCGCATGTTCGCGCCCAGCCAGGTGGAGCGCGGCCACAAACCCCCCAGCGCGAGCAGCAGGTGGTTGACAGCCACCGCACCCGCCACCCACGGCCACAGCGCCAGTTCGATCACCAGCGCGACCACGGCCCCGAGGTGGCACGCCAGCGTGGCCTTGACCAGCACCGGCGCATGCCAGCGCAGCGGGCTGGACGGGCGAACAAGGTGCGGGGAGGACTGCATGGCGGGACGTGGCGGAGGCGGACTCACCGGGCGTGGCAACGGCCGGAGCGGGCGCTGATTTTTGCACAGGGGCCCTGTGCAAAGCCCCCGGCGGATCACGCCGAATTCACGCTTGGCGCCGGGGAATGAAGGCCGCCGACAGCAGGAGGCTCAGCACGATGCCCGGCGCGACCACCTGGCCCACCGCGGAGAGCACCGGAATGCTCGAAAACGCCAGCAGCAGGAAGGAGATGCCGGCGGTGATGTTGGCCAGCGCCAGCGAGGCGAGCGTATCGGTGTCGACGTGCACCGCGGTGCCGGGCGGTTGCGCCTCCTGCTGGGCACGGATCTGGTCGAAGAAGAGCGCGTAGTTCGACCCGATCGCCACCGCGAGCAGCAGGCCCACGAGGTGCAGGATGCCGAGCGCGACGCCCAGGCCCGTCATCACCGCCAGCACCAGCAGCACCGAGGCGGCGACCGGCTGGGCGATGCGCAGCAGCCGCCGCCAGGAGCGCAGGTGCACCGCCAGCAGCACGCACACCGCCAGGGCGCCCAGCAGCGCCTGCACCAGGGCTTCCTTCAGATAGCGGGCATAGAGCGCGCTGACCTCGTCGGCGATGTTGACGACGTGCGTGCCGGGCAGGTCGGCCAGCGCGCTGCGCAGCGCGGCGAGGTCGACCGGCTGCTGATCGAGCGCCTGCACGCGCAGCAGCGCCCGCCAGGGGCGCGTGCCGTCGCCGGGCAGCACCTGGGCCGAGAGCGCGGCCGCCAGCGGCGTGTCTTTCAGCGACGCGAGCGTCAGCGCCGGCTGCTGGCGGGCGGCCTGCACGTCGTCCAGGAAGGCCTGCAGGCGCCGGGCGGGCAGCGGCCCGTCGGCGGTCGCGGCCTCGAGGTTGGCGGCCAGCACCGCACGCTCGGGCAGGGCCTCGCGCCGCCGCTGCTGGGTCGCGGGACTCGGCAGCAGGCGGGCCGGCGACTCGTAGCCGCCGATCGCGCCCGAGGCCACGAGCCGGTCGAGGCGCTCGCCAGCGGCTTCGGCCTGCGCCAGCACCGAGGCCTCGTCGCCGGCCGCCACCGCCACGATGGTGCCGTTGTCGGAGGCGCCGATGTCCTGGCGCAGCTCCTCGTCGAGGCGGATCTGCTCGGCGCCCACCGGGTTCAGGGCCGCCAGGTTGGCGGTCCAGGCCGACGGCCACCAGGCCAGGGCCGCCGCCGCGGCGACCGTCAGCGCGACCAGCGGCCAACGTGCGCGGGGCAGCACCTCGCTGCACCAGCCCACGGCCTCGCCAAGCTTCCGGCGCATGCCCACGCCCGGCGCGCCATCGGGGGCGATCACGGTGAAGACATAGCGGGTGGTCAGGGCGGCCGCGGCCAGGCCGGCCACCGAGAAGAGGCCGAGCTGCGCCAGCCCCGGAAAGCCCGAGAAGAGCAGCGCGGCAAAGCCGCAGATGGAGGTCCACAGGCCCAGGCGCACGGTGGGCCAGCTCTCGGCCGTCCAGCGCCGCGCGCCATCGCCCTTGGGCGCGCCCGGGCGCGAGCGGGCCTGGATCAGGTAGTAGATGGCGTAGTCGACCGCCTCGCCGATGAGCGTGGTGCCGAAGCCGAGCGTCATGCCGTGCACGTTGCCGAAGGCGAGGCTCACCGCGGCCACGCCGGCCAGCACGCCGCAGCCCACCGGCAGCACCGCGTACATCAGCGTGCGCAGCGAACCGCCGAACGAGAACAGCAGGATCCCGACGATCGCCACGCCGCCCGCAAGGGCGAGCATCTCGACCTCGCGCTTGATCTTGTCGCGCGAGCCGACGGAGAAGCTCGCGGGGCCGGTGAGGATGAGGCTCACGCCTTCGGCCTGGAGCGCGGCGAAGCGCTCGCGCACCGTCTGCAGCGCGCGCTGCTGGCCGTCGAGATCGGCGCCGTCGGCCCGCGTGGTCGCGAGCAGCACGGCGCGCCGGCCGTCGCGCGAGACCCACACGCCGCCGTCCATGCGCGGCGACTGCGCCGGCAGCATGCCTTCGGCCATGCGGATGGTCTCGCCGGTCGGGTCACGCAGGATCACCGGCTTGATGAGCGCGCCGGCGGGGGTGCCCAGCAGCGAGGTGGTGTCGTCGATGCCGGCCTTCAGGCCCTCGACGCTGAAGCGTTGCGGGTCGACCGCCGGGCTCAGCAGATAGCGGTGCTCGAAGAGGAACTTGCCGGTGGCTTCGAATTGCGTGTTGTCGCCGTTGTGCACGGCGTCGAAGGCCCCACTCTCGCGCAGCGCCTGCGCGAGCTGGCGCGAGGCCTGCTGCCGGGCCGCCGGCGTGCCGCCTTCCAGGCCGATGAGCGCGAGGCGCGCCGCCACGCCGCTGCGCAACTGGTCGAGCAGCACGGCCTGTTCGGCGCTCGGCGTCGACGGCAGGAAGGCCGACAGGTCGGCCACGTAGTGCGTGCGCCAGGCGATGCCGATGGCGGCGGCCACGCAGGCCAGCCACACCACCAGCACGCCACGGCGCAGCAGCACCGCTGCGCGGTGGAGTCCTTCGCCGGGGTTCAATTCGGCGCGCTCGCCGCGCGCACGGACGAGACCTGCTCGATGTTCATCACCGAGCGGTCGCCGTCGGCCATGAGGACCGTCACTTCACGCACCCACGACTGCTGCCCGGCGATCTGCACCGAGCGCACGAGGTCGCGGATCTGCGGCTCGATGGGCACGAGCTCCATCGTCCAGCGCTGCGGCTGGCCCGACACGGTGGCGATGAAGTTGCGCTCGATGGCCTGGCGGTTGCCGGTAAGCGTGCCGCGGATGGCCTCGGCCATCACCGCCGCTTCGGGCACGGCGTCGAGCCGCATCGTGCGGGTGCGGTTGCCCGAGGTGAGCGTGAGCTGGTTGCCCACCACCGCCACCTTCTCGGCGCGCGGCTTCAGGGTTTCGCGCACGAAGGTGTCGGGCGCGGCAAAGGTCAGGCGGCCCGAGGACTCGAGGGTGCGCTCCAGCATGGCGACCGAGCGCTTCTCGGTGAACACGGCCTCGCCGCTCTTCACCTGCGCCATCAGGCGGGCAAGCTCGGGCAGGTCGAAGGCCGCGCGTGCCGTGAGCGGCAGCACGAGCAGCAGGCCCGCGCAGGCCGCAGCCGCGATCTCAGGACGCAGTGTCTGGCGAAGCAGTTGGAGGAGTCGCATCGGCGGCAGCCCAGAAGTCGTAGAAGTTGAACCAGTTGTACGGTGACTCAACGCAGGCGGCCTCGACCCGGCGCACATAACGTTCCAGGGCCTCGCGCACCTGCCGGTCCACCTCGTCGCGCGTCTCGCCGCCCAGGTGGCGGAAGTCGGCCAGCTCGGCGAAGAGCAGCTCGTAGCGGTTGCCGCCATGGTAGAGCCCGGCGGAAAACACCACCCGGCGCTTGAGCATCGCCGCCAGGCGGAAAGGGCCATCGGAAAACGGCGCCGGGCGGCCCAGGAAGTCGATCCAGTGGCTGCGCGAGCGGCCGGCCGCACCGGGCAGCGTGCGGTCGGCCAGCATGCCGGCAATGCCACCGCCGTCGAGGAAGCGCCGCAGCGCGAGCATGGCCCCGGGCTGGCCGAGCGCAATGGTGTGCAACCGGGCCTTTGGCGCCACCGCGGCCAGCATCGCGTTGATCATGCGGGCGTTGTTCTCGTACATCAGCATCGCCACCCGCTCGCCGCGCGCCTCGCCGCCCGCGCGCATGGCCTCGAAGCTGCCGAGGTGGGCGCCGATGGTGATGACGCCCTCGCCCTGCCTGAGCGGCGGGTGGATCACCTCGCCGCCGGTGGTGGTGACCTCGAAGAGGTCGAAGCGCTCCTGCAGGAAGTAGATGCGGTCGAGCACGGTCGAGGCGAAGGCGTGCACATGGCGATAGCCGTCGACCCAGGTCGGGGGACGCTTGAGGGCGCGTGCGAGGTACTCGCGCGAGGCGCGGCGCGCCTTGCCGTTGGCGAGCATGAAGTAGAGCGAGATCGGGTGCAGCAGCAGTCGCGTGAGCGGACGGCCGACACCGGTCGCGATCCAGCGGATCAGCGTCAGCGCCCACCGGTGGCTGCGCTCGGGTTCGGTGGCCCAGTCGGCCCTGGCCTTGCCTGGCTCGCTCACGCGGGTTCGCTCACGAGACACACTCGAAATGCCCCGAGGCGGCCACACGTTCGCCGACGGCCACCTCGAAGCGCACGGCGCTCGCCGTGTCGGTGAAGCGGATCGACACCGTGCTGCCCGGCCGCACCGGCGAGAGGAACTTGGCGGCCGCGAGCCGCGGTGCAGGGCCGACCCGTGCCGCGCGCAGCGGGTCGCGCAGCAGCGCCTCCAGCACCTCGGACAGCAGGGACACCCCCGGCAGCAGCGGTTGCCCCGGGAAGTGCCCGGCAAACGCCGGATGGCCGGGGGGAATGAAGACGTCCACCAGGAAGCTCGCTGCGGAAGAAGGAGTCAGCGGCGCGCGGCCGCGGCCAGCGCCTGCTCGGCCCAGGCGGCGAAGGCGCCGGTGGGCAGCTTGCCCGTGCCCTGTACCCGCGGCAGTTCGTCCACCTGCACCACGCGCCGGGGCAGGAAGGCCGGGTCCACGCGCTTGCGCATCTCGGCGACCACGCGCGTGTGGATCTCCTCGGCCGACACCTCGGGGGCGACCACGAAGGCGACCAGGCGCACCACGCCATCGGGCATGTCGTGCGGGAGCCAGAACGCGCCGTCGCGCACGCCCTCGATGCCGTTCAGGTGGTAGTTGAGGTGGCTGAGCGAGCTGCGCTTGCCGGCGATGTTGATGAGGTCGTTGGAGCGGCCCAGCAGGCGAAAGCGTGTCGGGCCCGCTACCTCGAGCACGTCGGCGAGCGTGGTGGGCACGGGCACGTGGCCGCCTTGCGCGACGCTCGCATCGCCATCGCCGCTCAGGTGCACGCCGTCGAAGGTGGTCCATTCGGCGCCCTGCACGGTGCGTCGCGTGGCCACCGGGCCGGTTTCGGTGGAGCCGTAGATCTCGACCAAGGGCGCCGCCAAGCCCGCCTCGGCACGGGCCGCAAGCTGGGGCGAGAGCGGCGCGGTGGCGCACAGCGTGAGGTCGATCGGCGGCAGCGCCACGCCCGAGTCGAGCAGCGACTTGAGGTGGAAGGGCGTGGTCACCAGCATGCGCGGCCGCGGCACGCGCGCCAGCGCGGCGGCGATGTCGGCCGGGTAGAACGGCCGCTCGCAGTCGATCGCCGCGCCGCCCAGCAGCGACAGCAGCACGCTCGACTCGAAACCGTACATGTGCTGGGCCGGCACGGTGGCCACGAGCGTGACGCCGGTGAAGTCGGCAAGGCCCATCTGCTGCGCCAGGCGCCGGGCTTCGGCCTGCACGCCCAGACGCAGGAAGCGCCACGCCTTGGGGTGCGGCACCGGCGCCCCGGTGGAGCCCGAGGTCAGCACCTGCACCGCGATGGTCGACTCGTCGATCACGGGCACGGCGCACGACGCCTGGGGCGCGGCGTGCCCCTCGGCGTGCCACACGGTCTGCAGCGCCGAGCCGGCGTCCACGTGGTCGCTCAGCACGTAGGTGCCGGGGAAGAGGCCGCGCAGGCGCTCCACCATGTCGGGCGTGAAATTGGGTGGCAGCAGGCTGCACTGGCCGCGCACGAGCGCTGCGCCCAGGCCCACGGCGAAGCGATAGCGGTCGCCGCTCAGGTTGAGCATGGCACCGGCCTCGGGCAGGCGCGCGGCGAGTGCCTGCACGTCCGCGAGGTACTGGCGTCGGGAGAGGGGCGCGCCCTGGCGCCATGCGAGCGGCGCATCGAGGTCGCCGGGCCAGAGCAAGGGAGTGGCGTTCACTGCGGGACCTTGGATGCCGGCTTGGTGTTGTTCATGTAAGCGTTGATGGCGTCGGCGACGCTGGAACGCGCGAACTCGGGATGCAGGCGGTAGCGCAGCGAATACTCGCCCGCGAACATCGCGCCGGTGGCGATGGGGGTGACCAGGTTGGCGAAGACGGCCCAGGTGTCGAAGGGGAAGCCGAAGAAGAGCACCAGGGAAATGGTCACGATGACCAGGAAGAAGATCGTCCACGCGGCGGTGACCTGCCGGGTGTAGGCGAAATGCGCCGGCGGCAAGTCGTGGCCGTGCACACGCTGCGCCACCGAGGTGATGAGCGAGGTGCGGCCGGGCAGCAGCGAACTGCCGAAGAAGAGCGCGAGGAAGAAATTGATGCCGGCGTGCTGCAGGAGGTACAGCGCATGCGAGGTGACGCGGATGCCCAGCATCGCCTGCACGCACAGTGCCGCCAGGGCCAGCACCACGCACAGTGCCACACCGTTGTGGCCGCTGCGCCAGGCGCCCAGGCCGACGATCACGAGCATCGGCGAGAGCACGCCCACCACGTTCCAGGCCGAGGCCTCGGTCTGCGTCATCAGCCAGTGCGAGGCCAGCACGTAGGCCAGGCCCACCAGCAGCACGAGGCCGACACGGGTGGCGACTCGAAGCTGCATCGCTCAGCTCACTTGCTGCGGTTGGCGGCGATGTGGTCGGTCAGGCTGGCCAGCGAGGTGAAGATGCGCACGTTGTCCTGGTCGTCCGAGCGCAGCTGGAACCCGTAGCGCTGCGACACCACCAGGGCCACCTCCAGGATGTCGATCGAATCCAGGCCCAGGCCTTCGCCGTAGAGCGCGGCCTGCGGGTCGATCGTCTCGGGGGCGACTTCGAGGTTGAGCGCTTCGACGAGCAGCGCAGCCACTTCGCGCTGAAGCTCGGTTTGGGTGGAGGTCATGCGTGGAATCGGGTCGGTGGAGGGCTGGCGTCTGCAGGATCTGCACGTCCAGGCCCGGTTCGGCGGGGGTCGAAGTTTATCAAGGGATGTCGTGCGACGGCCTCGGCCGACGGGGGGATGGGCAGGGGCTTCAGCGCTCGAAGGGGCGGGTCAGCGCAAAGCCGCTGCCGTCGGTGACGCCGTCGCCCGGCAAGGGGGCCCCACCGCGCGCGGCCGCGTTGAGTCGGTCGATCTCGGCATAGGCGAAACGCAGCTGGCCTTCCAGCCGCGTGACCGAGGAACGTTGCTCGGCGGCAAAGGCGGCCTGGCGCTCGCGCGCCGACAGCTTTTCCTTCTCGAGCTCGGCCTGCAGCCGGGCATTCACCGCGCGCAGGTTCTGGGTGCTGGCGGCGACCTGCTCGCGCGCGGCCGCCACGAGCCGGGTGTGGCGGGCCGCGGCCCGTACCCCGATGACACGCCACGCCGCCACGGCACCCACGCCCGCACCCGCCAGGCCGGCGATCCCTGCCGTTGCCATTGCCATCACGTCCATCGTCACCCCTTCCCTCGCAGCGCGCACCGTCACGGGCAGGCGTCACTGCGCAAGACCCTGAGGGTAACGAGGCCGCGTGCGCTTGTCAGTGCCGGCCGCGCCTGGCGCCGTGACAAAGTGCGCGCTGACCTGCGAATCCGTGCGGCGAAGCAACAGTTCAGGCGCGGCGCGGCGTCACCCGGGCGGCGGCGGCCTTGGCCAGACGGCGCGCGGCCTCCACGTCGGCGTCGAACGCCAGCGCCACGCCCATGCGGCGCTTGACGAAGCTCTCGGGCTTGCCGAAGAGGCGCAGATCAGTGTTGGGCAGGCGCAAGGCCTCGTCGACACCGTCGAAGACGATGCCCGTGGCCTCGACGCCCCCGTAGATCACGGCGCTGGCGCCCGGGCTCTTGAGCGCCGTGCTGACCGGCAGCCCGAGGATGGCGCGTGCGTGCAACTCGAATTCGTTCTGCCACTGCGTGATCATCGTGACCATGCCGGTGTCGTGCGGGCGCGGGCTGACCTCGCTGAACCAGACTTGGTCGCCCTTCACGAAGAGCTCCACGCCGAAGAGGCCCTGGCCCCCCAGGTTGTCGGTCACGGCCCGCGCGATGTCGCGTGAACGCTGCAGCGCGACCGGCGACATGGGATGCGGCTGCCAGCTCTCCACGTAGTCGCCGCTGACCTGGACGTGGCCGATGGGCTCGCAGAAATGCGTCTCGACCTGGCCGTCGGCCCCGAGCGCACGCACGGTGAGCTGGGTGATCTCGTAGTCGAAGTCGATGAAGCCTTCCACGATGACCCGGCCGTGGCTCACGCGGCCGCCGGCCATGGCGTAGTCCCAGGCTTTCTGCACCTCGCCGGGGCCGTCGATCTTGCTCTGGCCCTTGCCCGAGCTGCTCATCACCGGCTTGACGATGCAGGGGTAGCCGATCGTCGCGTCGATCGCCGCCTGCAGTTCGGCCAGCGAATCGCAGAAGACATACGGGCTCGTGGGCAGCTTCAGGGTCTCGGCCGCCAGGCGGCGGATGCCTTCGCGGTCCATCGTGAGGCGCGCGGCGCGGGCGGTGGGGATCACGCGCACGGTGCCGGCCGCTTCCAGCGCTTCGAGCATCGGCGTGGCGATGGCCTCGATCTCGGGCACCACCAGGTGAGGCCGCTCGGCCTCGATCAGCGCCTTGAGCTGCGCCGGGTCGCTCATCGTGATGGTGCGGGCGTGGTGCGCCACCTGGTGACCCGGCGCGTGCTCGTAGCGGTCGACGGCGATCGTCTCCACCCCCAGGCGCTGCAACGCGATCAGCACCTCCTTGCCCAGCTCGCCGCTGCCCAGCAGCATGACTTTGGTGGCCGAGGGAGACAGCGGAGTGCTGAGGGTGGTCATGGTGGTCTTGAAGTGGCGGACGGGACGCTCATTCTAGGAAGCGCCAGCTCAACAAAGATTTATCATCGCCGCCCATGCCGTCCGCCCACCGCGACGTGGCGCAGATCCGCCTGGACAACGCCTTGGCGCTGTTCGACGAGTTCGTGCACGCCACCGTCAAGCACCCCGATGCCGCCACCTTGCGCGGCCTGGAACGCCGCTTCGCCGAGCGGCTGCAGATCCAGCCCAGCTACTGGAGCCAGATCAAGGGCCGCTCGCGCCAGATCGGCGAGCGCCTCGCGCGCCAGTTCGAGCAGTTGAGCCACAAGCCCGCCGGCTGGATGGACGAGCCCCATGGCCGCGCCGGCGCCACGCCGCTGCAGGCCGATCCGGAGCCTGCACCGGGCCTGCCGCAGGACGACGACGAGCGCTTCATCGTCGGCCTCGTCCTCACCTACTACCGACGCCATCCGCAGCGGGCCCGCACGCGTCTGCTGGACCTGCTGGGCGAAGTGCTCGCGCCCGCACCGGCGCCGCCGGCCCCGGCGAAGACGCCCGCGCCGGCCGACGACGCCCACACCCTCTGGCTGAAGAGCCAGGCCGGCGTGGCGCCGCTCAAGCGGAAGCGCTGACCTCCTTCAAACAGGTGAGCAAGACCTCTTGCGCAAGATAATCAACTGTTTATCATTTGCGCAAGTTGCGGGGCCGGCCCGTACCGCAACGACACCCCGCCGATCCACCCTCCACCGGAACGCCATGCCGACACCCGCCTGCCTCCCGACCCAACGCCGATCGCGCGTGGCCGGTGCAGCCATCGTCATGGTGGCGCCTCCGGGGCCGTCGCCCACCTGAGCGCTTGTTCAAGCGCGTCGAACGGCCCGGGATGCGTCCAACGCCCCGGGCCGTTTTGTTTCTGCCGTGCGGACACCGTCCGCGAAGGAGTCCCCATGAAGTTCGTCATCGCCACCCCGAAACCGCGCAACCCGTTTGCCACCGCCGCACGCCTGCGCCACGGCGGCAGCCACCGATCGAGCCCCGGCGCGCTGCGCCAGCGATCGCGGCAGGACCTGCGCCGTGCCCTCGCCCAGCTCGACCCCCGCAAGGACAGCCCATGACCTCTTGCCCGCCGTGATCGGGCACGCCTGAAAGACACCGCCATGACCCACCTGAGACTCGTGACGTGGACCCCTGCCGAGGCCACGCACCGCCCTCCCGCCCACCCGGTGCGCCGCCTCGCCGCCACCGCATTGCGCAGCGCAAGCCGGCTCCTCGCACGC